>NZ_JAFEUN010000059.1 GCF_016900895.1 Parashewanella hymeniacidonis | reverse complement strand
CACATGGCAGGCAGAGATTTAGGTCATCAGGAAGAAACCAATTCGTTAAAATTTCATGTAAAAAAATTTCAGGATATGGATTATGCTGCATGATTGTCAATTAAGAAAAACTGCAGCATCGAGATCTAGGTTATTGTTGTTTACCAGCATACTTGCCGAGTTCACAAAGATACTGCGCTTGTTCGGGTTGGTTAAAAAAGTGGTAAAACTGTCCCTTCCTCCCCAGCCGCCAATAGATAACACTAACGCAAACTCTGGTTCACCATTGTCTCTGGCGTTTTCCCATCGCCATTGATTCAATAATTTAATATTGTGCTTATCGGTTTTCGATAGCTCTAAGAGGTTATTTCTAATGGTTCCAAAGCCGTAACTGATTACATCAACATGTTGTAATCTCGTTTGCATGCTTTCTAATTCATTTCGGTTTATGAGATGCTCCGGAGAAAAGTAAGCATCAACCAAATTGCTTTTAGCTACGGCCTCCTTGAAACCTGCTGAGTTACAATACAAATCTTGTGCGCACACATGACTGGCAAAAAGAATTAATGAAACTTGAATTACTCTACTCGCTTTAATCAATCGCGGTTTCATAACGGACACTCTACTTTTTGTTGAGGTACATTCCACGCCGTTGAGAAAATAGAAGGTAATGTTTCTTGATCATTAAATATCAAGGAAACTTGTTTAGATTCTCCTGGCATTAAATTTATATAGTTTTCACTCCAAAGCGCAAACTTCGACTTTGATGATTCAGGCTGATTTAATCGGAAATGGATAAAAAATGCGAGATGATGTGGGTCTTCATTTTTCACATTGATTTGAATCTTATCATTTAAAGTTTTTGTGCAATGAAAACTTAAACGAACTTGAGGAATACGTTTCAATGCTTGCAGGTTTGCATACTGTTTGATGGGTGTGTAAAACCACTTCGATTGTTCATAATCCAGTTGATCCTTTGTATCAGACGCTGCTAACCAATATGTATTTTCATCAACTAGCTGGTTATTCTGACTAATTTTAATGTTTAGAAAGTGAACTTGATTAAACGGGGGTAAGATAACATTAGGAGCTTGAATTGAGCTCATTCCTTTCGAATTTAAAATTTGGCTTTTAGCACGATACAAAATATTTGAGTTGATATCATAAACGCTTATGTCAATCTCAATATCTTTATACGCTCTTCCACTTCGATTACTGATGTAAACATGGCGAGTAGAAGGGTCATAAATACCATGCAATATTCTGTTGGCCTCTTTCGCCCCATAAAACGCAGCGGTAGGCTGTAAATAATAATCAAAGAGTTGCCAATAAGTTTCAGGCCAAGATGATGTTAACTGCCACTGAATGACACCAGTTGAACGAGCACCCTGCATATGTGGATTCTTTGACTGATAGGCATTGTAGGCTTCGAACATCCCTCTGACAGTTTCATAATTTAATAACTGTGCTTCTTGTCCATACTCAAACAGAGATTTTGGTTCACCATACCTATTTTTGATTGCTGGATTATAGTAATTATCAAGTGAGAAAAAGTGTCCTCTGCCCGCATGATAATCCCAGTTCGTTTTGCTTTGTTTATTCCAAGATGAATGGCTAAAAGGGAGCATTTCATAAATACTCGACATTTCAGGAAGTTCTGCTCCGGGATTAACCTCTGATGCAAAACCAAAAGCTCCGCCTAGATTTGTATTTTCAAACCAATAGATTGGAGGCTCATAGGCATATGGCCCTCTCATCTTCAACCCAGAATGAACTGAGCTAACTCCTTCAACTTCTCCAGCGGAGACAATTTGCTGATGCTTCGGATCGATTTTAGCCAATATGCTTTGATAAGCATCGAAGAGCTTAGGTAATGGAGTTGCATCACTTCCAGTCATCCACCCTAATATTGAAGGATGGTTCCTTAACCACATAACCTGCGATCTAAAAGCTGTCTCTATGAGGTTAATATCGTCTTCAGTTTGTACGCATCCATGTTCAGGATCACAAGTATTGACTACATTAGGCGTTACATTCGTCCATCCATTTAAATAGTAAGACCACTCCCACTGACAGCTCCATCCAGGAAGCAGTAATAGCCCCAATTTATCGGCTTCATCGTACAAGAATGCATCGTGCCCCCAAAACCCTTCAAGGCGCAACGTATTCAGCCCCATTTGTTTTGCTAAAATAAGTTTCTGTTTTATTTGCTGGTGAGAGTCATTTAAGAAGATAGGATCTACCCATTCAGAGCCAATAATTGTCACTGGACGTCCATTTACCTTAAATACTCTCGCAAATTTTGTTTTCCCCTTTTCTTGATACCGTTCATTAAACGTTTTAACCTCCCTCAAACCAATTTCAACATCACTCTCACTGAGCAACTGATTTTTTAGATTGGTAACGTTAAAAGTTAACCTGTGAAGGTTTGGGCTTCCAAGCTGAGCAGGCCACCAAAGTTTTGGATGGTGCAATTTCAATGTTGAAAACTGACTTGAATCAAAAGAAACATTTTTTAGCTGATGTGCTTTTAGGGTGATATTGGTTTTTGCAACCTGTTTACCATCAAGATATGCAGTAACGATTGCCTTCTGAAGTAGACGGGAAAAGTTGGTAACGTTCGCATTCAATACTAAGTCAGCTTCTTGATTATTGTTTAGTAATGTTGTCTGTACATATGGGTTTGTTACGCTGACGTTTTTAGGGAAATGCGATAAAGATACAGGTCGAGTGATTCCCATTTCATAGTCAGGTGCAGCAGGACTCCAATCAACAAAACCTATATTGAAATCTCCGCTATAATCTCCTTTTTTTTCGAATGCAAGACGCTGGCATGCGTTGTCGTGAAAACAAAACGGGGGAATTACCTCTAATAAAATCGAGTTTCCCCCTGATTGAATTGCACTTGTGATATTAAGGTTGTACTGAATGAAAGGGTTAATTAATTGATTGTGCAAACGCACATTTTTGTACTGGTATTCATGGCCATTTATCCATAGCTTAGCGTAATAATTGATCCCTTTTAAATGCAGGACATATTGCCCATTCTTAGCATTAATATTTATTTCTTTTTTAAAAAACCACGGTTGGCGAAACTGTTGTTTATCCACCTTACTTAACTCAGCTTCCGTCAACAGTTTTGATTGGTACTGTTGCGGCTTGTGTTGAGATTGAATAACGACATTCATTGCAGTACTAGGGATGTGAATATTTTTGTACTTCCACAGCAAGCTACTCGCATTTTGTTTAGATAGAAATAATGGCTGAGCTTTATTGTCTTGGAAGCTATGAATGTATGAAAAAGGAGAGACTTGCCAACCTTTATCAAGGTTGATTTCAGAGGCACAAGCTGAGTGAATATAAATTAGCAAAAATAGGAAGCTTAAACTAAGTGTTTTCATTCTAATTTATATTTTCTTATCTTCGCATGATGAAGCATTTTAACTGCCTGCAACTTAATACCTGCTGAATCTTGAAAGTGAAAACTTATTCTTTCTAAGGCGATGTACTAAGCTGGATAAAGGATCAATGAACATGGTAAATCAATGCTCGATTTTAATGAGTACATCAAATTAACGGTTAGCTTAACGGCAATTACCGCACCAATGGCAGCAGCCGCTGTTTACTTGGGGATATCAAAAGACTTTGCACCGAAAGAGAAGCGTCAAACCATTTATACCGCTTGCCTAATTTATGTGGTCATTCTGGGTAGTTTTGCTTTTTGGGGCGAACAAGTTTTATCGTTTTTTTCTATTTCTATCAATACCTTCAAAATTGCGGGAGGTGTACTCTTATTTTTGAGTGCGCTCGATATGATGAGCCCAAAACAAAGCAGCGAAAATCATTCACCTGAAAATGAAAAAGCCTCACCAATAAGCTTAGCCATTGTTCCTTTGGGTCTCCCCTTACTCGCAGGGCCAGGTACAATCAGCACAATTGTGGTCTATACCCACATGCATAATAGCTTCAAACATGAGCTTTTTATGTTTGCCGTTATCTGTACCGCTGGCTTAATTATTTTAGGCCTATTTCTACTCACAGAAAAACTGAGTCATAAAATCAATGGTCATGCTACTTTAATGATAAATCGACTTATTGGTCTCATCGTTGCAGCACTCGGAATTGAGTTTATTTTTGCAGGTGCGATTGCTCATATTATCGAAACCACTGAGTTACTTTAAAAATATTTAATTCGCTATAACGGCAATATTATTGAATCCGTTAATTCAACTACATAGAATGCTATATCTGCTGAATTTAAAGAGCCTAATATGTTCTATCTTATCCAATCAAACCGGATGGAAAACTTAAGCCAACAATTGGCTGAATTATTATCAACGCCTTCTCAAGGGCAATCGGTTCTGCAGCCTGAACAAATTCTCGTTCAAAGCCCAGGCATGTCAACATGGCTAAGGTTAGAGGTAGCTAAACACAACAGCATTGCAGCAGCTATCGACTTCCCATTACCTTCGAGCTTTGTTTGGCAGCTTTGTCATGACTTATTGCCAAATGTGCCTAAAGAAAACGCATTTACTAAAGCGATGATGACTTGGAAGTTGATGACTCTGCTGCCAAATCTGATTGATTCGCCAGAATTCACCCCATTAAAAGCCTACTTAGAGAAATCCATCGAAAGTGAAACTGCGGCATCAGTTAAAAGTTATCAACTGTGTAACCGTATTGCCGATATTTTCGACCAATATTTAGTTTACCGCCCTGATTGGATTTTAGAGTGGGAGCAAAACGAAGCACCAATTAAGCTCAGTGATGAACAAGCATGGCAACCCATTTTATGGCGACAACTTATTGAATTTAACGATCAAGTGCTTGAGCAAAGCCATTATCACAGAGCGAATCTACATCAAGATTTATTAACGTCACTGTCTAACTTGCAATCTGCACCAGCGAATATTCCTAACCGATTATTTGTATTCGGCATTTCATCCATGCCACCACAACTACTCGAAATCTTATATCACCTATCTCAAAGCGTTGATGTTTATATGTTTAACCTCAGCCCTTGCCAGCATTATTGGGGCGATATTCTTGACCCTAAACTGCGTGCTCGCATGGCGGTTAAGTTCTCTGAAAAGCAACAGCTTGCAGAACATTGGGAGGATAAACTTGAAGTCGGTAACCCAATCCTGGCGAACAACGGTAAAATGGGTCGTGAATTATTAGATCTTATTCTCGCCCTACCTGAAGCGCACATTAATCTTGATCCTGAAGACTATTTCAGTCCATTGAACGAGGCAAAACCTAAACTACTTCATGGAATTCAACACGATATTCTAGAAATGGAAACCTTGGGTGAACCATTAGGTCCCGATGCCAATTTATATCAAAACCCAGAACAACGCCGAGTTTTAGGTAAAAATGACAACTCCGTTCAACTGGTGAGCTGCCACAGTCCATTACGCGAATTAGAAACGCTTCATGACTATCTGTTATCTCAACTAGAAGCGGATCCTGAATTAAAACCAAAAGACATCGTGGTCATGCTACCTGATGTTGCCAGCTATGCTCCTTACATTGATGCCGTATTTTCATCGAAAAAAGGCGACCATTACATTCCTTACGCCATTGCCGATAGGGGCGCGGCGCAAGAATCTCCGCTCGTAAATAGTTTTTTAAGCTTATTAACCATTAATATCAGCCGCTATGCGGTTTCCGATATTTTAGCGACTCTAGAAGTCCCAGCTATAGCCAGACGTTTTAATATCGATAATGACGAATTACAACGCATTAAACGTTGGGTAAACGAAGCCGGCATTCGTTGGGGACGTGATGAACAAAACCGTGAACAAATTGGTGTCCCCGCCTTTGAGCATAACTCATGGAAGTTTGGCTTAAGGCGGTTACTGCTGGGTTACGCTCTGAGTGATGACAGCCCGCTTTATCACAACACCTTGAAAGTCGAAGGCATTGAAGGTATGGAAGCTCAAGCGCTTGGTAAGCTGATGAGCTTTATTGAAACCATTGACGAATACCACGAACGTTTTTCACAAGATGCGACCGCTGATGAACGTTTACAACAGCTCGAAAGTTTAGTCGACGACATCTATACCATTACCAATGATGAACGAGCGCAGCTGCAAGAAATTCGAGACAGCATTGCTAAACTTAAAACTGAACTTTCTGATGCAAGTTTTTATAATGCCCTGCCTGTTCAAGTACTGCAAAACTGGTTTACATCCTGCCTAACAGAGTCCAAAGTTGGACAACGCTATTTAGCAGGTAGTCTGAACTTTTGCACCTTGAT
Organism: Parashewanella hymeniacidonis; assembly: GCF_016900895.1. Classification (GTDB taxonomy): domain Bacteria; phylum Pseudomonadota; class Gammaproteobacteria; order Enterobacterales; family Shewanellaceae; genus Parashewanella; species Parashewanella hymeniacidonis. The sequence goes on along the minus strand of NZ_JAFEUN010000059.1, from coordinate 24,850 downwards.
GCCAATGCGTTCAATTCCATTTAAGTATGTTTGTTTATTGGGGATGAACGATGGTGTTTATCCTCGTAACCAGCATCCAATTGGTTTTGATTTAATGGCGCAATTTGGTGCACGCAAAGGTGACCGCTCACGCCGTCTGGATGACAGATATCTGTTCTTAGAGGCTCTACTCTCTGCGAGGCAACAACTGTATATTAGCTACATTGGCGCCAGCGAGCGAGATAACAGCGAACGCATTCCATCCATGCTAATCTCGGAACTCATGGAGTACTGCGAGCTTTGCTATCAAACTGCAGATGGTAACTCCATAAAACCAGAACTTGTCAAAACACAGCCACTTCAGCCATTTGATGAAAAGCTTTATCAATTCACCATACACAGCAAACACATTCAGAGCTATGACGAGCAATGGTGTCCACCCATAAACAAACAAGATTCAAATTCTTTTTGCTCTGTGACCACCAGCATTGAAAACGATAATGACGATTTAACTGAAATCGATATTTCTGCGTTAGTACGTTTTTATCGAAACCCGGCTCAAAACTTCTTTAACCGCACGTTAAACTTAGATTTAGGTTTGCATGTGCAAGAAGATGAAAACGATGAGCCGTTTAAACTCAATGCTCTTGAGCGATATCTGCTGCAAGATACATTGATAAAAACCGCAATCGATAATGGCATTGAAGATATTGATGATGGTATAACAGCACAACTCAAGGCCACAGGCGAACTGCCAGTTGCTCCATTTGACCAACTTCTCATTGACCAATATCAACATGACATCGCACCGATTATTGGCCGAGCGGTTTATCTGAAAGGTGAAACCCAGGCAACGACTAAAGATATCGATTTAACCTTAGATTCTGGCATTAAATTGGTTGGCCGGATTGATGATGTCAGTCCAAAAGGATTAGTTGGTGTGCGTCCGGGGCGTGCTCATGGGCGTGATTTTATTCGTCATTACATTCGACACCTCGCCATCAATGCTATGGGTACTAAAAAGCACAGTTTTTTATTGGATATAGGCCATTATCATGCCCTTGCCCCCATGAAAAAAGATGATGCTAAAGCACAGCTCGAGGTACTCGTTAATCACTACTTTTCTGGATTAAAAAAGCCATTTAAATTTTTACCAAAAACCTCATTCGCTTATGCTACTGAAGACGGTTCGCACGACGACAAAATGCTTGCAGCACAAAAGCAATGGCTGGATGAACAAAGTCAACTTGGTGAAGGGGTAGAACCGCATTTTCAACGAGTATTTACTTTCCCAGAGGATTTTTCTGCCGATGATTTTGGTCAAATTGCGACACAAATTTGGAATCCAATGATAAATATTTATCACTCCGACACTCTTGCCGAACTTAAAGCCTTTGTTGAAGCGGAGGTATTAGTATGAGTCAATCACAACTACTGAACCCACTGACACTTCCGCTTTCAAACCGTGGACTTATCGAAGCGAGTGCAGGTACAGGTAAAACCTACACTATTTCAGGTTTGTATCTACGTTTACTTGTTGGTCATGGTTGTAAGCCGCTAACTTGTGAACAAATTCTGGTAGTCACCTTTACCAATGCAGCCACAGAAGAGTTAAGAGATAGAATTCGTAATCGAATCCGCACGGCTTATCAAGCGTTTTTAGGTTTAGAATGTGATGATGATTTTATTAAACAGTTATTCAATGAGATTGATAAAGCTGAGCATATGATGGCGCTGCGCCGTTTAGATTTAGCATTAAAATCATTGGATGAATCATCGATTTTTACCATTCATGGGTTCTGCCAACGTATTTTGTCGGATATGGCCTTTGAGTCAGCCACCTTATTTGAAACTGAATTTACCTTAGATGACAGCGAATATCTTCACCATGCAGTTAGAGATTTCTGGCGTCAGCATTGTTACACCTTAGACTCAGCCATGGCACAGGTGATTCAGCAAGAGTTTGGTGAGCCTGAGAATTTACTCAAACAAATTCGACCTTTGCTTAACGCAACAGAAGTGAAGGTGTTAACTAAAACCGACAACTTTGAGGATATTGCTCAGCGACTAATTCAAAGCCTTAGCGACTTTAAATCGAATTGGAAAACACAGCATAATGGCACGCTAAAGCAGCTTGAAGCTTTACCACTCAATGGCGTTCGCTTTGGTAAAAAAACGGAAAACTTCCCGAAATTACATGCGATGTTCGACACCATAGGTAATTGGGTGAAAAACGGCCGTGGTTTACCACCTAAAAAAGCTATGGAAGCTTTGGCTTACTCCAATATCAAGCTCAATAAAGGCGGCGAAATGCCCCATGAAAAGCAGGTCAAGCTGTTAAAGAGCATTGAAAAAATTAATAACAAAATGGCGCAGCTTAAACCTGCGTTTTTGCAACAAGCCGTAGCTGAAATTAAGTTGCGTTTTGATGCTCAAAAAACACAGCACAATATCCTTACACCTGATGATTTACTGTCTAAATTAGCTGCCGCATTAAAAGACAATAATGAAACATTGCCAACCAGCATATTAAATCGCTTTCCTGTTGCGTTAATTGATGAATTCCAAGATACCGATCCGCTGCAATTTGAAATCTTCTCGACCATTTATCAAGCAACAGACGCATCAGGCTTATTGATGATCGGCGATCCAAAACAAGCAATTTATGCTTTTCGTGGTGCTGATATTCATACTTACCTTCAAGCCAGAGAACAAACCAAAGATCACTATTACTTAGGCCGTAATTGGCGCTCAAGTGAGTCTATGGTGAATGGTGTAAATGGGCTGTTTCTCGCTAAAGATGATCCATTTATTAGCGACTCGATTCCGTTTGAAAATGTGGATACCCCAAGTTCTGCTAAGCAAAAAATCATTCAAGATTCAATTAATGACGATAGCGCTCTGCGTTTACGCTTACTCAGTGAAGAACCAGAAAAGGGATTGAATAAAGCCTCTGCGAGAAAGATTCTTGCCGAAGATGCTGCGGCTGAAATTGTGCGATTATTGAATGAAGGACAAAATGGCACTGCCACCATTTCAGGCGAACCGATTCAAGCCAAGGACATTGCCGTACTCGTTCGTGATAGAAACGAAGCGACTATCATCAAGCAGTCATTAGCTGATCGTAACATCGGTGCTGTATTTTTAAGCCGAGACAGCGTTTATCATTCAAATGAAGCGGTTGAATTAGCCATTGTTTTACGCAGCTTAGTTGAGCCTAAAAATGAGCGTTTACTCAGAAGTGCATTGGCGACCAAACTCCTTGGGTATACGGCTGAGCAAATTCATCAATTCAATTATGATGAAAATCAGCGCCAACTCATTTTAGATTTATTTGATGCATTAAGTGCTCAATGGCAACAACGTGGAGTAATGCCTGCGTTGTTAAATATGGCTGCGAAAACTCAGCTTATTTCACGTTTGTTGCATGACGATGATGGTGAAAGACGTTTAACCGATTTCAGACACCTTGCTGAACTACTCCAGCAAAAATCAACTGAGTTAGATGGTATCAGTGCTCTACTTTCTTGGTTTGAGCAGCAACTGATTGCATCTGCATCGGGCGAAGATCAACAGTTGCGTTTAGAAAGTGAGCAGAATTTAGTTCAAATTGTCACTATCCATAAAAGTAAAGGTTTGGAATACCCAATTTGCTTTATTCCATTTGTGAGTTTGGCTAGAGATAATCGCCGACGCCCATCCCCTATGCTTTATCATCACAACAATGCGTTAGTTTGGGATGTAGAACAAACAGATGAAGGTTGGGACAAGCAGAAAAAAGAAGTATTAGCTGAAGATTTACGTCTACTTTATGTGGCGCTTACCCGCCCAGTTTATCGTTGCTATCTTGGCGTTGCTAATCATAGCCGCTTTACTAAACGCAGCGGCCTTGCCAGTCAATTACATGAAACTGCAATAGGTTATTTGTTGGGCATTGATTCGAAAGAATGTGACTTTTCTCGAATTCAAGAAGCAACGGCAAACTTAGCGTGCGCATCGATTTCGAGTGCAGAAATTCAAGCTACTGCCATTGATAAAAAACCATTAAACGAGAACCGAAAAGAAAGCTCTGAGCTGGCAGCAAAACCCCTTTGCAGAATCATAGATACCCCTTGGCGTGTAGGGAGTTATTCAGGGCTAGTGAAAAACTTAGCTCATGCTAACCATCATCCGGGTGCCGATGATGAAGGTGCTGACGTTACCGAAGCGTTTGCTGACGTGATCCATCATGAAGAAGTCGACCCGTATCAAAGACAAGATAGATTTAACTTCGAAAAAGGGGCTAATGCAGGTAGCTTCTTACACTTAGTATTAGAACTCATTGACTTCACCAACCCATTAACGGATCTAGAAAAACACCTACCAGAAGCCATGAGCCAATATGGTATTGACGATGAGTGGTATCAGATTCTATTAGAGTGGTATCTCGACTTATTAGCCGCACCGATGAGTAAAGAAGGATTGAGTCTAGGGATCATCAAACCAGAAAAACGACTGGTAGAAATGGAGTTTTACCTGCCGATTGAGAAACTCACGGCAGAAGATTTAAATCAAACCTTAGAAGATTTTGGTTATGGTATCAATTTAGATTTTGATTCGTTACAAGGCATGCTAAAAGGCTTTATCGATTTAACCTTCGAACACGACGGTAAATTTTACATCGCCGATTATAAGTCTAATTACTTAGGTGAAGATTTCGAATGCTATGAGTTCAAGCATCTGATTTTGGCCATGATGGATCACCGCTACGACCTTCAATACATTTTGTACTCGTTAGCGCTTCATCGTTTCTTAAAAAACCGCTTACCAAATTATAACTATGACACGCACTTTGGCGGTTGTTATTACTTATTTTTACGAGGTATGTCGGTGAACCACACAACCAAAGGGATTTATTTTGATAAACCGCCAAAGGCCTTAATCGAGCGGTTAGACAAGCTATTTTCGGGAGACGTTATTAACGATGATCAGGAGCAAGCATCATGATTTATTCCAATAAGCCAATGACAGAGCTTCTAAAAATTTGGGAACATAATGGAGCACTCACACCGCTTGATAGACATTTTGCGTTAGAAATGGCAAGAATGCACAACATTGACTCCCCGTTGTTTTTGTTTATCTGTGCACTCTTGAGTAAACAGTTGTCTAATCAGCACAGTTGCTTAGCCTTACATCATCTTAACTACGGTAACCCAATGGAAGAGTCGCCAAGGCTCTGTAACTTGAATTGTAGCGATGTTGAGCTGATTGAAGAACTGCTCCACTTCCCTGCCATCAGTTTGTATCAAGATGGTCAGCCTTGTCACACTCCAATTGTCATTGACGGCACTCGTTTATATTTGCAACGTTACCATCAGTTTGAACTTCAAGTCGCATCTACACTTACCAAGCTTTCACAGAACCAGTTTGAATTGGATAATGCGCTGATTGCTAACGAGTTAGAGGTCGTTTTCCCAAAGCTTGATGATGATAAAATCGACTGGCAAAAAGTAGCTGCAGCTACAGCGTTAACACGTAAATTATCGGTTATTACAGGTGGTCCGGGTACGGGTAAAACGACAACCGTGACCAAGCTCTTATATGTAATGCAGCTGCATAATAATTTAAACATCAAGCTCGTGGCTCCTACGGGCAAAGCGGCAGCGCGATTAACTGAGTCCATCAAAGCTTCAAAAGTTCGCCTTCGCAATCATTTATTACCGCATCAAAATGACATTGATACTTCCGCAGTCGATCGTATCCCAGAGGATGCATCAACCATTCATCGTCTGCTTGGCGTCATTCCTAACTCAAATAAATTTCGCCACAATAAAGATAACCCTTTACGCTTGGATTTATTGATTGTTGATGAAGCATCTATGGTCGATTTGCCGATGATGCACAAAGTGTTGTCTGCTCTACCAAATAATGCCAGATTGATTTTGCTTGGCGATCAAGATCAGCTGGCTTCAGTCGAGGCTGGTGCGGTGCTTGCAGACATATGTGCAGGATTAGCAGAAGAAAACTTTGCTAACGATCCAATGAGCATGCGTTATTCAAAGCAGCAAGCCCAGGTGCTATCTGAACTGACACAAACGGATTTATCACAGTTCATCGATGAAAACTCTCGCTTCGGTGACAGCTTGTGTATGCTCCGTCACAGCCATCGATTTAAAGGCGATGCAGGTATTGGTAAATTGGCTGAAGCGGTAAATCACGGCGTAATTAACGATATTTTGGGGATTTGGCAAAAACAATATGACGAGCTTTCATGGCTCGGACACGGTGTGATATCGGCAAACCTACAAGAAAATATTGGTTTAGTCACCTTGATTAACCAGTCTGTCGAGTATTATCGCCCATACCTACAAATGATCGAACAATTATCCGTCGCATATTCAGTTGGCATGAATGATGGTGATCAAACCGCCATTGAAGTGATAGACAAGTTCAACCAGTATCGCTTGCTTTGCGCCACACGCTCAGGTCACTACGGCGTTGAGGGCATCAATAAACAAATTGCCGATATTCTCACCAAACGCAAGTTAATCGATGCCAAACAAGAGTTTTACTTAGGCCGCCCAATCATCATTCAAGCCAATGACTATAACCTTGGTTTATTTAACGGTGATATTGGTATTATTTTACAAGACTCGGCCAAGCCTGATCGCTTAATGGCACATTTTGTTCAAGCGGATGGTTCTGTTTTAAAAGTGCTTCCCGCTCGCTTACCTACTCACGAAACTTGTTTTGCGATGACTGTGCACAAAAGCCAAGGCAGCGAGTTTGATCGTGTGGCTTTTGTTATGCAGCCAAAGCCAACCCCATCACAGTGGCAATTATTAACTAAGGAACTTCTCTACACCGCAGTTACACGTGCTAAATCACATTTTGTATGTTTAGGTACTCGGCAAGTATTCGAGCACTGTTCAGGCAACCCGACCAAGCGAGCTTCAGGACTGGCAGAAAAGTTATGGTAATGTAAGCTGTTGAACTTATATTGAAATTGAAACTCATAACTACAAATTATGAGTTTCATTCTTAAAAGGATTTTTATGTTTATCAAAAGAATAACAACTATCGGATTACTTGTTTTTATTTCTGCTTGCTCGAGCAACTATATCCCAAAATCATCATGTGCTGCAGCACCAGTGCCAGATCAAGATGGTCATACTCAAACCGATATTCGCAGTGAAAAGACTAAGAAGCATGGATGCAGTGAATTTGATGCTGCTATGGATATTGCACAAGCTGTTTTAACCGAAAGCTCAAAAGGCAATTCTTGCAGAAGTAAAAAAGGTAAAGCGCGAAAGGAATGTGAACAACAAGTACAAGCAATTACTGACTCAATTAATAATAGAATCAAGGAATAGCTTTAAATATACCCATGATACCTGAAGATGCATGTTTCAGGACTTTTTCAGCGCCAATTCTTTGAGGCGCATTAGCGAAGGAATATCGGGATTCTTTCGAGCTAATGTAACAAAGAAGAATTGGCGCTGAGAAGTCCACGAAGTGCGAGTTGCACAGCTTGTTACTCTTCGTTGCCAGTGATAACAATAGCTCACTATTGCCGCACACTGTCGCCTTGATTAACAAGTTGTGCATTCTCGCTGAAATCGAGCATCTTCAGGTATCATATGGGTATATATTGCAAGCTATGACTAGCTGACAGCTACTTCTGTTGCTAAAGGGGTGTTGCATTGTAAATCGACTCTAATCTCATTGTATTTTGAGTGAACAGCAGGCCAAATATACGACTTATAACGCTCATCATTGATGACTTTGAGCGTGATTTCATCAGCTTGTATGACGGGCTGCTCAAGTAAGATTTCTTGCAAGCACTTATACAGTGGCTTGAACCTAGAAAACTCAGTTGGGTACGTTCTCAAGCGCAGAAAAAATTGTCGGTAGCAAGGCAGAACGTGCAGCAAGTAGTTAATCTACTTGCAAATGTTCTAACGTAGATAACGGCAATTTTAGCCAGCTTGTGAGCGTAGAGCGATTCACCCAATAGGTGATAACAGTTAATCAGATTATTTTCTTACTTTCATAAGCTTAAAAAGTTATTTAGCGTTCAACTGAGTTTTTTAGGTTGAACAGTGCACTGCATTTCATTCACTCACTCAGGCGATCAATCAACTGTAACATTCAATATGGACAGCTTGATCCCCGAGCACATCAAAGCCTGAGAGTAGCCATTGTAGCTGTTGTTCAGACAACACCATTGCTCATTATCAATTTTTTGCGGCCATTTAAACTTGTCTAGCTCGAGACGTTTGTACCAAAGTGCAAACCCTGTTTGTCCCAGTACAGAATTTTGGAGTTTGTCTCGACCTTTATTGCAAAACACAAATACGCTGCCATCGGTTGATGGGAAGTTCAATTGTTGCTCAACGATGATGCTCAAACCGTTTATCGACTTACGAAAATCAATAAAGTCACGATAAAGATAAACTTTAGGTGGCGATTTAAACATGATCATGATTGCAGTCCTTTAATGACATCAATGATGAGTTGTGGCTAGAGCTTATGAGGCTGATGATGTTTAGTGAAGATGTACTTCGGCACACGCTTACAAAAAAGTGCGAGCAACAGGTGCAAGCAATAACTGATTCGATTAATAAACAATTAACAGATTTGATAACTTTTTAGTATTTATAAAGGTAACAGGAATATTACTTTTGAACGAAAGTGATATTCCATTGATAAAGCGATGACGATTAGGCCGAAGCATCACTGATCACTAATGATGAGAGTTTGCTTGATGCAAACTCTAAAAAAAATCATCCGGAGCGATCATATCTATATGTCCATCATTAGGCTTTACAAGACAAGGCTGATTTTTTTGTACTGCTGTAGTTTGTTTGGAGTGCATTCCAAAGTTAAAAAATAACTTCTCCCCAATTGCATCTGGTAAGTATTTAAATAGTTCATTCTTAGAGTAGCTTTCATCTTCATCAAGAGTTTGCCCTTCATAGGCTTTTTCTAATCCTTCTGCCTCAAATAGATTAAACCCGCTTTTAGTTACACATTTTGAAAAAATCAATTCTGCAATTCCATCAAAATCACCAGACATCCCATTCAACAATGCAACCCTCACCAAAAATCCACATATACGTTCAGCCCCATTGAGTGCTTCTCTAATCGATTGCTTTATTATGCCTAACATCTGTTTTGATTCTAATTCATTGAAAACTGCCTCTGTTGTTTTTCGCCTCACAGAGTTATCAGGATCAATCCAAGATGTATCTTTAGTTTGAATTGCTAGAACACCTCTAAAGAAGCAAGCCCCATCACCAAATATTTTGTGATATTTATAGCCTTTTGGAACATCGACAGGGTTTCTATTCACTGTAGCACTTGAAGCCGCAGGTGGAAGAGTTTGATTATTTGAAGTTGATTCAATTTCAGCCTCCGTTAGTACTCCCATCATCAGCCCATCATATTTATCTTTGAATAATTCTGAAGCCGTATTCATGAGTGTTTGATTACTCTTCCAAACCGCCATTGTCACGTCATCTTTATCGAGGGTTGCTAATATCTTGTTGATTTGTGTCGGCAACCTTGCACTATCACTGATATCTTTTGCGAGCGCTTTCAACCATCTGGTTTGTTCATTTGATTCTAATTGGTAAAATTTTTCATCAGATTGATTCATACATAAATGACCTAACAGTTGAACTTTATCTGGGATACTTAATTGCTCAAGGTCTGAACTTTGAATAGCAAATGTATTACCTGAGTTGAGTGCTTGGAACATTTCTCCAAGTTTATTGGATGTTGAAGGGCTTGGTAAAGTAGAACTTTGTGTAACAACAGGAGCTTGTTGTGAGCTACATAGGACGCTTAGTAAATATCTTTCTGCTAAAGATTCTGAACGAGAATCTTCAGCGCACTTTGCGCGAAACATTTCATTGGTTGCCCAGCATTTGAACTTAACGTTATTTTCAATGTACGGGGCACCAATGAGATCAATTGCCGTTTGTGGTGATTCTTCGTAAATGTAAAGAATTATGTCAACTTGCTCAGACTCATCTGTAATTGCAGCAGCAAATACCTGTCCCATTACACCATCACTGTTTTGCCAGATTAAGAAATCTCGTTTCAGATCTTTTGTTAAGCTTTCGAACTCTCTAATTGCATCGCCTGTTTGTCCAGATTGAAATTTAGATTTGATTTGCTCTGCAATATCAGGATTAATATGTTGTTGTACATCTTGAGAATGCTCAACAAGTGTGGGGGCACTTAATAACTCAAAATAAGGAGTAATATTTTCTCTCCGACTTTCAAGTTCACCGAGTACTGTTATTCTTTTATCTGAATCAAGTGCTTTCATGCTCTCTGTTTTAAGAATCTCATTTTGTATTGAGTTCAGATAGTCGATGAACTCATTCAGCTCCAGGCTGTTTAAAACCCTTCTAACCCCATCATTTTCCGCAGTGAGCCTTCTAAATAAGTTCATTTGCTTTAGGCTTAACCCTTTCATTACTTTTAGAGCTAATTGTGGATAAGCCGTAAAACAATTAAGATCAGGATCAACATTCAATACAGCTAATGCGAACCTTTTAACATCGATATTTTGTGGAACGTTTTCTTGTATATAAACGAACATTGATGGAGTGACAATATCGATGTACTTCATGAGCGATATTAGCCTAGTACATTCGGTATTGTCTTCTAAGAACTGCCACTGTAGCTCAGGAGCCCATGATGGATAAAGTTGAGAAAGCATGACACTGACTTTAGCATCATAAGCACTTTTTTGCTCCTTTAAGCATGACGTTAAAAAGCTTGCCTGCAACGCTAAAGGAATCTTGGAAACAAAAGCAGAATCAATAAGAAATAGCTGTTTAGTAGACTCGAAATCTGTAGATTTGTCTTCAGTAATCTGTTGCTCAAGGTATAAATCGCTCATCTTTCCAAGAACATCATATGGCTTTTCCTGACAAGTCCTCTCTATGACGATTACCGCTTTATTTAAAGGTAAACCATCAAAGTCTCCTTTTTGAGGCTCACATTTAGTCATACATTCACTAAAATGTTCGGGTTCAAGATGTTTCCAAAAATCTTTCTTTATTTCATCCGATTGAGAGTCCTTTAGCGTTTGCTGAACCTCAACCCTGCTCATCTCATTAGTATTGTACTTATATGCCAAATCAGAGCCTGTCATTTTGGAAAAATCAGGAATGACTTCATCTGTTACGCCTGCTCTATTTTCAGTTCTAAACTCCACAGAAGAAGCTATCTGTTGTCTTTGAGATTGTAGTGAAGATTGATTTGAAGCAACTAAAGTTGATGCTTCTGAAGAGGTTGAAAAATTATTGCCCCATTGGGGTGGAGTCTTAAAGCTTGGGCTTTCCCTTCCAGTTTTAGCAGTCACTCTTCTATGTATAGCTACAGGTGAAGAAGCTGAAGAAGGTGTTGATGTTTTTCGGGGAGGGTTTAGTTCTTTTGGTGATGGCTGAGTATGTGAAACCTGACTTAAATGTGAAGCAGACTGCCGGACAGTCCTTTCTGTATTAGGGCCCACTTGAATAACAGCTTCGTAACTTTGAGTTTGTTCCCTCTTAATTAATAGCCGCATTATTGAAGCAAGCTCTGACTGACTATCCAACGTCCTCCCAAGATAACCAGCATCATCTATATCACCATAATATGAAGGCATTCGGTTTAAAATGTCATTCACAACTGATCGATCTACACCATTTAATATCTTCGCTTTTTGAGCATCAGTTACAATCTCGGATTGAGCAATAAACGTTCTAACCAACCAGCGACTTGTCCGATGCTTATCATCATTAGCATAATCAACTCTTACTTGATCTTTCCAACCTGAACCAAGCCATTTTTTCCGCTGGACAAAAAAATCATGAGTTTCTAGGTTAAAAGACACCTTATATGTGTGTTTTTTAAAACCGAACCCTTTAACTTTAAACTCAGCTGTTTTCAAACCATCTGCTGAAGTTTCTTGGGGTATCTTGACATAGGTAAGAGCATTCGCTCCAACTGGTTCTGGCATGCTCTCCCCCTTTTTTTACTAAAAACCACCTAATGAAATTATATCTCTTTGCATTATTACTCACAGTTAAATGTTGTTCACAAAGGGTTAATTAGAGTAGTACTGAATCAAATTGAATAGTCTTCTTTATTAAGTGTTTTAATTTACAGCAACTAAACTTGATTCAGTGGTAATAGCCCCCTAACATGGGGAAAAATTTTTCCAATCACAAGGACAGGAATGTCTCAATATAATGTAATTTTACTTTGTGGTGGTGGTAGTGACGAGCATGAAATTTCTTTGATTTCAGCAGACTACATTAAAGCCCAACTTGAACGTTTTTCACAAGTAAATTTAATCAAAATAAACTTAAACAGTGGTGGGCAATTTACGAACAATAATGGTCAACACGTTTTACTAAAGGACAAGCAATTAGTTAACGCTGATCAATGTTCTCTGATTACCCATATTGACTTCGTTATCCCTTGTTTTCATGGTTTTCCAGGTGAGACAGGAGATATCCAATCATTTCTAAGATTAAATAATCTACCTTTTTTAGGCACTGATGCTGAGGCCAGTATTCATTGCTTTAATAAAGCAACTGCAAAGCAGTGGTTTACAGCGTTGGGAATTCCTAATACGCCTTATTTATTCTTAACCGAGCTTAGCACTGAAAGCGTAAGACAAGTTGAAGAAGCCGTAGATAATTGGGGTTCAGTTTTTATCAAGGCCACCAACCAAGGCTCATCAGTTGGATGTTATAAAGTTGACTCAAAAGAAGAAATCAAAGAAAAGCTACAATTAGCTTTCGGTTTTAGCTCTTATGTTTTGGTTGAAAAAACCATGAATGCAAGAGAGCTTGAGGTTGCTGCCTATGAGTACGGTGGTGAAACGGTCATCACTCCTCCAGGTGAAATAATTTGTGATAAAAACACCTTTTATGATTTTGCTGAAAAGTATTCAGAGGAAAGTAAAGCCAGCACAGATGTAATAGCCAAAAACCTTGATTGTGAAACGTTAAGTAAAATTGCTGAATATAGCGCAAAGGCGTTTAAAGGGATGAAGCTGCGCCACTTATCAAGAATTGATTTCTTTTTAACTGACAACAATCAAATTTTACTAAATGAAATTAACACCTTCCCTGGTATGACACCGATTTCTATGTTTCCTCAGATGCTTATCAATAATGGGCATGACTTTGGTGAGTTTTTGATGAAAATCATCGAAGAGCAGGCTAAATAATTAGTATCTATGTCCTATATACCCATGATACTGAAGATGCATGTTTCAGGACTTTCTCAGCGCCAATTCTTTGAGGCGCATTAGCGAAGGAATATCGGGATTCTTTCGAGCTAATGTAACAAAGAAGAATTGTCGCTGAGAAGTCCACGAAGTGCGAGTTGCACAGCGTGTTACTCTGTGTTTCCAGTGCTAACAATAGCTCACTATTGCCGCACACTGTCGCCTTGATTAACAAGCTGTGCATTCTCGCTGAAATCGAGCATCTTCAGGTATCATGGGTATACACAGTTTGGATAAGGTGATATCCAAACTGTGTTTTAACTGGGCCATGAATTTCCAAAACAGGTTTTTTGAAAACTACGTTATCGAAAGCCTTTACCATTTCCCCTGGTCCAAACTCACCTAAATCACCCTGTTTTCTTTTTGAGGGACATATAGAATGCTTTTTGGCCAACTTACCAAAATCAGCTCCCTTGTCTAATTCACTTTTTAGTTTTTCAGCTTCTTCTTTGGTTTTTACCAAAATATGACGTGCGCAAGCTCTAGGCATTTAATTGACTCAATCACTTAAATAAATGCGCAGATTTTATCACATTGCGTTATTTTTTTCTCTATTGGCTATTCTCAAAAGTGAATAAACTTTAATGCAAGTTTTTTTGTTCAACATGAGATAATTAGCTATAACTTTTTGAATCTAAAACTGAAGATAAAATCGCATTCATTGGCATCTGCCGATACGAGTTGGAGTCAACCTCAACATAATGAATTCCAGCAATCTTGTGAAAATATCAAGCAGTACTTAACTTGTATTCAACAAGAATTTGTAGAGCTTTTTCCTGAACACATATATTTAGTAGAGTTTTTTGCAATTTATTAAAACCAACTTGAAGCGTGGCAGACTTCTGAACCTTTTATTAAAACTTATCAACGGGAAGAAGAAGCGCTTTGCTCTATTCATCAATCTTTAAGTAATCCCGAGTATCAAAATTTGCCAACCCCTACTAAAAAATCTGCAATTTTAAATACATTACCTGTAGGTGCATCCTGACATAAAGAAAGCAGGCAAGCACGATTGGGCGCCATTTCTGAGTACAGATACCTCATTGAGTGATGAAAAAACACTAGAAATTTATGCCTTACGCAGGGGAATTGAAGTGTATTTCAAAGAAGCCTTTGGAATGCTTTATTCTCGACTTTTTCAATGCCTGCACAAGTTAGATATGGCAAGTGAGTGTGGGCTACTCACATCCGCTTTTTTACGATACGTTTTTAAACGGCTTGCTTCACTTGCAGATAGCAATTTAGGTGATATTTGCGCTGAGTTTGAACTTGCATCTTCTGAATTAGAAAAAAATGGTTACATCCAAGGCACTGTAAGAAAAAGTCAATTCCCCCACATACACCTTCACCAGAATTCCCGATTAAAAACGACAAAGGAGCTGATGCCCCTCCAACACCTAGATCAAAGTGGTGCAGCTGCGTTATTAGCTAACATCATTTCGTTTCAATCTAGCCAAATAAAACCCATCAAACCCTGTTGTTGCTGGCGTAATATTCTCATCATCAATAAATTCGAATTGATCGTTATTTGATAAAAATTCATCAATTTGTTGGCGGTTTTCTTCTGGCATAATGGAGCATGTTGCGTAAATCAACATGCCACCCGGTTTAACCATGCGGCTGTAGCTTTGCAAAATGTCTTTTTGTAGTTGAACCAACACAGGTAAGCGCTCTGAAGTATCACGCCACTTTGAATCTGGGTTACGCTTTAATACGCCAAGCCCTGAACATGGAACATCCAGTAATACTCTATCAGCCGTTAACTTGAGACGCTTAATGGTTTTACTGCTGGCAATAATTCGAGTTTCAACATTATGTGCACCTGCTCGCTTTGCACGATCTTTTAGTGCATCGAGTTTCCATTGCTCAACATCCATAGCCAATAGACGCCCTTTACCCTGCATTTGAGCAGAAATATGTAAGGTTTTACCACCCGCTCCTGCACACGCATCGATCACTCGCATCCCCGGTTTGGCATCAACGGCTTTAGCAACGAGTTGCGAACCCGCATCTTGCTGCTCGAACAATCCGGCTTTAAAAGCTTTACTGCGGAATAACGGCGAATTGGACGTCACTTCTAATGCCGAAGGCACGCCATCTACCGTTACGGTCTCAACACCTTCTTTCGATAATTCTTTTTTTAATGCATCTCTATCTGTTTTAAGTGCATTAGCTCGCAAATATCGCTTAGCTGGCTCAAGAAGTGCTTTACGCTCAGCTGGCCATTGTTCGCCAAGTTGAGATTTACCAATATCTTCTAGCCACTGAGGGCAACCATCCCAAAGCACTTCGTCTTGTTTGGCTTTTTTAAGCAGCGTTTCAAACTCATTTTTATTGAATACACCAATCTTTGGCAATTTTGCGGGATTCAACTGGTGGAATTGATGCCAAACAATAAGAAGCTTCTCAGTATTTTTAGCTGCATCCTCCAACGGAAGATTAGCAAGGTATGCGTATAAGTTTAAGCGGCGCATCAGATCACCCACAACCATAGTAATTCTTGCTTGCTCATTGGGTTGCAACTTCACTTCAGAGAAGGTGATTGAGTAACCTCTATCTAATGGTTTTGTTTGCTCTAAAACCAGCTTTAAAACATTGGTTACCAGTCGAGCTGATTGTGAACAAAGAGGATGTTTGAGCATTTTACTAAAACCTAGAGAGTTACATCAGGGATGCGGATCATAGGGGGTTTGGTCGAAAAAATCTATTATTAGATCTGTAAAATATCATTCGTCTTAAAATTAGTCATAAATGTTATCTTGCGAAGGTATATTTATAAAGGTTCATGTCTAATCCATCTTAAGTTAATGCTCAATTAGGTATAATTGAATAGTTACTAAACTTCTGGATAAGAATATGTCAATCAGTTGTGCTTATGCTGTTTACTCGAGTCGTTCTGAAGCCGCGTCAACAATTCAAAGCGACCCTCAAGCTGTTGAGATTGCAGCAATTCCTGGAGACAATTGTCGTTTAAGGCAAGTTGATTCGCACTTATCTGTGTATGAAGACGCTTTTAATGGCGATACCATCGCTGGAGTTAAAGCTAGTACACTTGTTAACTTTACTGGTACAAAATCATTTTATATCAAAGGCTCACGTGAATTTAGAAGTGAAACGGTATCATTTAACGATGGCGAACCTTTAAAATCAAGGCGTACCGTCGAAAGCCCTTTATGGACAACCATAAAATTTAAATTTGGTTTCCACAACGGAGATACAGGACGTGAGCTTGTAAAATATCTTAATAATGGAATAAAACAATATCATGATCATCATAAAACAAGAACAGAAGAACCATTCCATGTAACACCTATAAACCGTAGGTTTAAATCCAGCGATTAATTAAAGATTGAGAGCTGTATTATCCTAAAAGCATTAGTGTGCTGAACTCTCGAGTATTTCTTGTTTGTTCTTGATGACCAGATTTTTTTTTGCATTCATATATCTTTGAGCTGGTTGTTCATCAGGAAGTAAACCTAAACCAGATAATTTTGATTCTTTTGCCAAGCAAAGTGCTCTTTGCTCAAAGGCTGCATCTACATCTTTCCATGCTTTTACATAAGCAAAACGACTATACTGTCCATGAGTGTTAGGAAAATGTTTTTTACACATCCTTGCCCCACTTTTAGCTCTTCTGATAAAAACTTACTTAACGCTCTAAAGTTTGGGGTTTCAATGATAATAAAGCCCCTAAACTTTCGTTTAGAGGCTTTCAAACATTTCAGTAAAACTGATTAGTACCCTTTCACACCTTTCATATCAGGAAGGTGATGTGCAATACCTTTATGACAATCGATACACGTTTTCTCGCCACTTGCCAATGACGTCGAGTGCGCTTCAGCTGCTCGTGGTGACTGTCTAGTAAAGTCCATATAGTCGAAGTTATGACAATTACGGCATTCCAAAGAATCGTTAGCCTTCAACCTCGCCCATTCGTGCTCTGCTAACTCACGACGATGCGCTTCAAACTTCTCACGTGTGTTAATGGTGCCAAAAATTTTGCCCCAAACTTCTTTCGAAGCCTGCATTTTACGGGCAATTTTATCAGTCCACTTATGTGGTACGTGACAATCAGGACACGTTGCTCTAACGCCACTTCGGTTTGTGAAGTGAATCGTCGTTTGCAACTCGCGGTACACGTTATCTTCCATCTCGTGGCAACTGATACAGAACTTCTCAGTATTGGTTGCCTCTAGAGCGGTGTTGAATCCACCCCAGAAGATAATGCCTGCGATGAAACCACCGATGGTTAGAAAACCTAAGCTGTAATGAACACTAGGTTTAGCTAATATACGCCAGATTTTTTTCAACTTATCTAACATTTGGCCTCCTAGTGCTTAGCAGCCTTTTTCGCCGCATCTGCATCAAGCAACTTATCGACATCAATAAATACGTTATCAACTAAAGGCTGCGCATTGTCTTGTGGTACGTGACACTGAGTACAAAAATAACGACGTGGTGAAACTTGAGCAAGCACGTGATTATCTCTATTCATGTAGTGAGTAACACTTACCATTGGTGCGCCCGACTCTTTGATTCGAGAACGGTCGTGACAACTCAAACATTGATTAACTTTTATATCAATTTGATATTTATTTGCTTTGTGCGGAATCATAGGGGCTTGAGTAGGAAAAGCTCTACCATAAGTACCTTGATGATCCACTTCATTTTTCAATGCTGGAGGTGTTGGTTCAATATTGATCGGCTGTTGACGTAATGTTGCAACTTTATCAGCTGGAACCGCTTCATCTTTCGCTGAAACCGAAATTGCAGAACAAGTTAACGCAATCAGTGCAGCCGCTTTCAACGCATGTTTTGTGATTGATTTCATGACTGACTCCTTATGCTTTAATCACTTTCACAGCACACTTTTTAAAGTCTGTCTGCTTAGAAAGAGGATCCGTTGCATCAAGTGTTACCTTGTTAATTAACTGGCTTGCATCGAAAAATGGTACGTAAACTAAGCCCACTGGAGGTTTGTTACGGCCACGGGTTTCAACACGGGTACGAATTTCACCACGACGAGATTGAACAATCACCTCATCGCCACGACGTAACCCACGCTTCTTAGCTTCTTGAGGGTGCATAAAGCACACTGCATTCGGGAATGCTTTATAAAGCTCAGGAACACGTTGAGTCATAGAGCCTGTATGCCAATGCTCAAGCACACGACCAGTACATAACCATAGGTCGTATTCTTCATCTGGCGACTCTGCAGGTGGCTCGTAAGGTAGTGCCCAAATTACGGCTCGACCATCTGGCTTACCGTAGAACTCAAAACCTTTACCTGGTGTGACATACGGATCAGAGCCTTCACGGAAACGCCATAGTGTTTCTTTACCATCAACAACAGGCCAGCGAAGACCATGAACTTCGTGATAAGTATCAAATGGCGCTAAATCATGTGCATGACCACGGCCAAAGGTAGCGTACTCTTCAAATAAGCCTTTTTGAACATAGAAGCCGAATGCTTCAGATTCTTGGTTATCGTACTTTTCATCCATTTCTGCAAGTGGGAACTTGTTCACTTGGCCATTTTGGTAAAGCACTTCAAATAACGTTTTACCTTTGTACTCAGGATGTGCAGCAAGTACGTCTTTTGGCCACACCTCATCAGTAGTAAAGCGTTTTGCAAACTCCATGGTTTGCCATAAATCAGATTTTGATTCACCTGGTGCTTTGACCATTTGATGCCAGAACTGAGTACGGCGTTCAGCATTACCGTAAGCTCCTTCTTTCTCAACCCACATTGCAGTAGGAAGAATCAAGTCAGCCGCTTGAGTCGATACCGTTGGGTATGGATCAGACACTACGATGAAGTTTTCAGGGTTACGCCAACCCGGAAGCATTTCTTCATTGATGTTCGGGCCAGCTTGCATGTTGTTGGTTACTTGAGTCCAGTAACAGTTCAACTCGCCATCTTTAAGTTTACGGCTTTGTAATACAGCGTGGAAACCTGGTTTTGGTGGAATGATGCCCGCTGGGATCTTCCAAATGTCTTCAGCAATCTTACGGTGCTTAGGATTCTTAACCACCATGTCAGCAGGTAGACGGTGAGCAAAAGTGCCAACCTCACGCGCAGTACCACATGCAGATGGCTGACCTGTTAGTGAGAATGGGCTGTTACCCGGAGTCGCAATTTTACCCGTTAATAAGTGGATGTTATAAAGCAGGTTGTTACACCAAACACCACGAGTATGCTGGTTAGCACCCATTGTCCAAAACGAAGTGATCTTCAAGTTAGGATCGGCATACCATTTAGCAAGTTGAATCAGCTTATCTTCTGGTACACCAGAAATTTCACTGGCTTTTTCAACTGTGTATTCTGAAACAAATTTCTTAAATGCTTCAAAATCGATTGGCTGAGAACCACCAGCATTTTTTGCATTTTTAGCGTTAATTTCACGAGGATCAGTAGGACGCAAACCATAACCAATATCGGTATTACCTTTACGGAAGTTGGTATGTTTGTTTACAAAGTCCCAGTTAACGGCATCGTTTTGAACAATGTAATTCGCAATAAAGTTTAGAATGGCTAAATCACCTTGTGGTGTAAACACCATAGGTAAATCAGCGAGATCAAATGAGCGATGCTTATAAGTAGACAGAACACCTACTTTAACGTGTGATGCACTTAAACGACGGTCTGTTACACGAGTCCAAAGAATTGGATGCATTTCAGCCATGTTCGAGCCCCAAAGCACGAAACGGTCAGCTTCTTCCATATCATTGTAACAACCCATTGGTTCATCGATACCAAAGGTACGCATGAAACCACCAACCGCAGACGCCATACAATGACGAGCGTTAGGATCAATATTGTTCGAACCAAAACCCGCTTTCATCAATTTAACGGCGGCATAACCTTCCCATACCGTCCACTGGCCAGAACCGAACATACCAATCGCTGTTGGGCCTTTTTTCTTAATGGTTTCTTTCCATTTTTCAGCCATGATATCGAAAGCACTGTCCCAAGATATAGGGGTAAACTCACCATGCTTGTCGTATTTACCATTAGTCATACGCAACAGTGGTTGAGTTAAACGGTCTTTGCCATACATAATTTTTGATAGGAAGTAGCCTTTAACGCAGTTAAGACCTTTGTTGACTTCACAATCCGGGTCACCGTTTGTCGCAACCACTTTACCGTTCTTGGTACCAACCATGACAGAACAGCCTGTTCCGCAGAAACGGCACGGCGCTTTGTTCCAATCAAGCTTTGTTTGCTCTGAACTTGTTATGAGGTTTCCTGCTGTTGCAGGCAATGCTAAACCGGCTGCACTGGCCGCAGCAATGGCAGCATTCGCCTTCATAAACTCACGTCTATTCATTTTCATATCTCGCCCTCGTCGAGCTCTTCACACTGGTGATAAACCATGGATGATGAAAGCACACCGGGTAAATTACCCACTGCATCTACATCGTCCATCAACCCTCGTTTACTGGTGCCTTCAATCACCACCACCAGTTTGACCTCATCGTTTACCGATAACTCAGCGTTTTCCATAGCCATGATAGCTTGACGCACGGCAGACATTTTTTCAGGAAGCACTTGGACAACCAAGCTGGTCACGTGAAGTTCTTTGCTCATTTTGTCACTCTAAAATTTTAAAATTGCTTTTGATTATTTGTGCATTTCGTGGGGCTTTAACTTGGACCTGGAGGTCCAATTAAAATTTGGCTCATCCACACTAAAAAGCCATAGCCACCGACGATTAACACAGAAAGTAACGGCGCTAAGAATACGGTTAAAAAAATGAAGATTTTTAATTCCGACTTCTTTTCATCGCTCGAAGTGTCACTCATGCATCCTCCTTTCGGATTGTTGATGTTTGTTCTTCGGTACGAAAATATTATCTTGAATGGGGTTTAAGCTATATAGCAAAAACCTTTTAAAGTTAAGGGTTGATTGATCCAGATCATTCAATCGCTACGTTTAACCTTGTTGAAAAGACAACAAGCTAAACAGTATGGTTTTTAGACAGCTGCTGATGTGATATTGATCACACTCTTAATGCTGGCAATTAGAACGATATAGAGTAAAAATTCTATTAAAACCAGTCATATCACAGCCTTTAGTAGTCACCCTTGATTTTGATCAAGTCCAGATAAAGATAAGATATTAGTGTCATACCCATCAATGCTTTGTTGGTTGGCTTTTTTCCAGTAATCTTCGATTTGTCTTTTTGACTTCCGTTGATGAGATTGATTTAAATCTTCTCTTTGCCCAACAAAGTCAAATAGGGGAACACCCATCCCACATGAAGATTGAGTATGTTCAACCTTAACAACAAAAATTTGTCTTGCACCCGCCAGTGGCTCAAATAATCCGTATAGATCACTCCACTGTGAATCGGCTTGATGAACAGCCCTA
Organism: Parashewanella hymeniacidonis; assembly: GCF_016900895.1. Lineage (GTDB taxonomy): Bacteria > Pseudomonadota > Gammaproteobacteria > Enterobacterales > Shewanellaceae > Parashewanella > Parashewanella hymeniacidonis. The sequence goes on along the minus strand of NZ_JAFEUN010000059.1, from coordinate 3,215 downwards.
GCTTGGCCATATAATCGAAGGATCAAAGGTTTATCTTTAAAGGCACAAAACATAATGGTCATTCTATGGTTTTGCTGTACATGAGCCGATGTTTCATTACCGCTACCTGTAACATTTAGCCAAGCTACAGTGTTTTCGTCGATAACTTTTAAGCTATCCATACCTTTTGGAGACAGATTAACTGTCCCCTCAGGCGCAGCTGTCGCTACAAAAAACATTTTTTGATTCTCAATAAACTCTCGTTGGACTTTATTAATACTAGTTAGCAGCTTCCCCATAACGTTCCTTAAAATTTTGCTCTTTGAATTATGTAATCGGTCCACTTATCAGATGAAAAGGTACCAATACTTTCACCATTTTGGAATAGCTTTTCCTCACAATAAGCTTCAGCAACTTGAGCTTCACCATACTTGAGTAATGTCGCCGCTGTTATTGCTTTCGCAAGGTGATCAACAATAATTCTAAGGCGAAACTCTATATTTTCCGCTGCAGCTAAAAGTTGTAACATTTGATCGATAAATTGATCGTACTTTCCATATCTTCCTTTCTGTTTTTTTAGCTCTTTCAGCAAGCTTTCTATAACTTCAGGCTCTTTAAGCATGACTTTTAAAAAATCTAGGCATTGAACATTACCAGAGCCTTCCCAAATCGCATTTACAGGAGCTTCACGATACAAGCGAGGTAAAAAGTTATCTTCAACATAACCGATCCCAACTATCGACTCCATGGCTTCATAGATAAAATGCGGCGCTCGTTTACAAATCCAATACTTACCAATTGCGGTAACAATGCGAGTAAATTGCTTTTCTGATTCATCGTTTTGATTATCCAACGCATGTGCAACTCGCATTGATAACGCTAGAGCAGCCTCGGATTCTAAAGCTAGATCAGCCAAGACATTCCTCATTAGTGGTTGTTCGATAAGTTTCTTACCAAAAGCTTCACGTTGCGATGTAAAGTTTAATGCATGAGACAATGCGCTTCTCATTAATGCCGAAGAGCTAACCATACAATCAAAGCGAGTAAGAGAAACCATATCAATGATGGTTCTAACACCTCGACCTTCATCACCAATTAGCCAAGCAAAAGCACCTCGAAATTGAATTTCTGATGAAGCGTTTGATTTATTGCCGAGTTTATTTTTTAAGCGCTGAATTTGAAAATAATTCTTGTCACCATCAGGTGTCCAACGAGGCATTAAAAAACACGAGAAACCACTTTCTGTTTGTGCTAAGACTAAAAAACCATCTGACATTGGTGCCGAACAAAACCACTTATGACCAACTATTCTATAAGCTTCCCCATTGCCAGCTTTTGAAATAGGCTCTGCAAAGGTTGTATTTGCTCTCACATCGGAGCCACCTTGTTTTTCGGTCATGGCCATGCCTATGGTAACTCCAGCCTTTTCATGATGCGGCTTATCATCACCATCATATTGAGCAGCAGTGATCTTTGTGATCCATTGCTTCGCGATTGTAGGGCTATGTTTTAACGCTGCTATAGAAGCAAACGTCATTGTGAGAGGGTAGCCCGACCCAGCATCAGCCTCCATATTGCATTAACTGGTGATATGAAGGATGAAAGTCTACTCGGTCAATTCGATTACCATTGCGGTCATGAGAGACAAACTCTGGTGAATACCTGTTTGCAAGTTCACCATACTCTGTTCCTTGATAGCCATAAAACACCCCAAGCTCATGAAGCTTTTTCTCAGCCCAGTTACCATTAAATTTTTTTAACCAAAACTGTATTACACAATCGCTTTGATAAAGGCTATAACTTTGCCAAAGGGGCTGATTTTTGACTTCGTGAGTTTGAAGTGTTGATAAAAACTCAGCAAGTGGTGTCGACTCATACATTAAAATAACCTACAAGCAGTAATTACGAAGAATTAAAAAGAACTAATGTTGTTCGACAACTTATTAAAATTGCTTAATTAGAGCAAATTTCACTCAACTTAGAGATTAGAATAGAGTTATGAAAATCTTATTCCTTTTTACATTGTGGCTGTAGTAGAGACGCCTCTTTCTATTGCGCAAAATACAGAGATCGCTTCAGCAATTGAAGGGATAGATTTCAAGCACTTTTTACAAGGCAGAACTTGTACTCTAAAATTTAGAAAAACAAGTGGAGAAAAAGTTACCTACGAAGTAACAATACAAAAAGATTTCATAGATGCAAGAGAGAAGAGCATACTCCCTAGGTTTCTTATCGATTGCGAAGGCAGTAATAAGCCGAGTAAAGACAGTTCAACAGCTAGCCAAGTCCTAGACCATTTATATCAATGCAAAAAACTTTCTACAGAAGGATTTATTAAACTCATTCTATTACCTGGATACTTAAATGAAAGGTCGCTAGGTGCACTTCGAAACGTAAACGGAAAAACAGTAACCGAGCTAGTGACATTAACTGTTAATTTAGGTAATAAATGCGAGCGAAATGACAGAGTTCTGACTCAGGCACTCTTTGCTTGCCAACCAAATTTAGTAGCAAAAGAACTTGAAAAAAAATCTGATGACGAACTTACGCAACTCTTCAAAAGGGAAGAATGGGTGTCCCAAGAACAAAAAGTTGAAATACTTTTTGCGCTACCACAAGAACAAAGAGGAAATTTTCTAAAGAGTTTAAAACAAAATGAACTGTTCGAAGTATTTGGGCTCGGCGATAAAATTAGTCGGGTTACTTCAGTGAAGCTGCTTAATCATATATTTGAGTTTTGTGAGCAACAGCAAGATAACACTCTTATTGAGTGTTTAAAGCTACTTAATGACACTCAAATTATAGTGTTTCTTTATTCTAGGCCACCGAAAAAGATATTAGAGATAATCTCTCAACTGCCACCCCAAACGTTTTGTACTTTTATAAAAGCCGTATTAAATGACACCACACTAAGTTCATATTTGTTTATTGATCCAACCGATGAAGATAATTTAAATTTTGAAAGTGAAAAGAAAAATCGGACTGAATTCCTCGCTGAAGTTTGTGAATTTGTAGCCCAAAACCAATCAAATTGTCTAGTTGAAAAACTAATTACATCATTACTTCAAGAAGAAACAGAGACACTTTTAAAGTTTTGTTCGGAGGCGTTTATTGCTGACTCTTCTACACAAATATTATGGAAATTGAACTTATTATCGTTTCGTTGATCTGATCAGTAAATTACACTAGATAAGGCAACGCATCATGTCAATTTTCAACCAAGATCTATGGTCAAA
>NZ_JAFEUN010000058.1 GCF_016900895.1 Parashewanella hymeniacidonis | reverse complement strand
GAAAAAAGGGCTAATACCGATAACGTCATCAGCCTAAGTAAACTCCAAAGGAAGAGCCAGATAATCAAGCTTAGATCGAGCCACTGGATATTTAGGGTGGAGGGTAACTGATTTATTTAGGTTTAACTAAAGCTAACGCTTACTTCAATTGTTTATGAAGTAAGCTTAATCTAGAAGGGGTTATTCATTTGAAGTATAAGTAGAAGAGTCTTTGATATTCAGTAGTTTGTTAATTACCTGCATTTGGCCAGCAAGTAATTCACCATTAGCGTCGTTTAATTGTTGGCTATGTTCTATTTGAGAGACTAAACCTTGCCAAAGAATTAATGCTTTGCCTTTTCCTGGAGCTGGGAGGGCATTAATCAATCGCTCCATACCAATATTGTTGGCAGGTAACCCAAGGTTACTCAGTAACTGACTGCGATAAACCGCATTTTTTTTTAATAACTCGCACAATGCTTGCTGCTGCTGACTATGCTCGCTGAGTTTGTCGTTGTCTCTATCGAGCATCAATTGTCTTTGCATTTCAAGTAACTTAGCCAGTTTATTGTAGCCACTTATGTCTCGATTTATGCCTTCAATAAGGGCTCTAACAATTTCTTTTTTTGTCATCAGTTGCTCAAATTACAGCTTATTTGCTGCCATGTTGTTTCGACATTGATTCTGCAATCTTCTCAAGATCGATACTGAAAGATCTGTCTTTGATTGATTGCTGCACTGCAGCAACTTTTTCTAAGTTTACCTCAGCTATCGAACTTAACTGTTGTTGTGCCTGAGATAATACTTCGAAGTCACGGCTGATCTTCGCCGGGTCACTCTCAGAAGTTATTACTGATTTTTCAGTAGCTGGAGAAGCGTTTTTTGTTGCAGCAGATTTAGCCGAGTTAATGACTGTACTTTGATTAAATTTACTGATTTCCACTGAATCAATTCCTATATATGCCTTTCTATATAAGCAATAGCGACAGTCATATTTAAAAACTAAAACCGGGTTTCAACTTTCCCTTTGCCGATAGGGTAAGCCAATATCACTTTTCCTGAGCTTAGGTTCTTAACTTTGATGGCTTGTCCTTCGCCACCTGATTGTAAAGCTTTGCCTTTCATATTGGCTGAAAATCCATTGGCATTAGCTTCAATAATGACGTGTTCTCCAGCCATTACCCAAATATTACTTATGAGTTGTTTTGTTTGAATGGCTTTTAAACGTCTAAGTTTATGGCTTACTCGTTTTCCCCGTAATTGAGACATTTGAGTGACGATTTGCGCTCGGTATGATGGGTAGTTAACCCACTGCATTGTCAGCATGTCGGGCTGTATCACCTGTCCTCGTTGCAATGTCTCTTTAGTTACAGGCAGTAAAGCTTTTATGGAGAGTTGGCTTCTCATCATGACTGTTCGATTGGGAGATGAACAGCTTGCTTTCCACTGTTGCACACCGAGCAATTTATCACTCTTTTTCGTGAAACGAATCTCTGACGAACAGCGACTCAATGTTGAAACGGCTCTGCTGCTTCTTAATGTTAACTTTGGCTGTATTTGTTCAATTTTTTTCAATTTTTGCCAGTTGTCTACAAGCTTAAAAATGTGGGATCTCAGCTGCTGTTCGACCTCAGTTTTATTATTTTCTGCTTGTGATAAAAGCGGAAACATCAATAAAAGGACTAGTAGGAAGTAGGAAGTTCCGCTTCCTATTCTTGTCGGTTTTATTGTGTAACATATTGAAATGTATTGAGTATTGTTTATTGGCACGATAGTTGTTGTTTGTTCTGCATCGTTGATTATTTGCAATACCATACTAGGAGTCGTAATGGCTATCAATCTAGATGCAGCATTAGGGGTACATCCACAGGCTTTGGATGTCAGGGTGGAACGGAGTAAGTTGCTGGCCGGTAACTTAGCCAATGCTGAAACACCAGGTTTCAAAGCACAGGATTTAGATTTTAAAACCATTATGGCTAAAGTCGATATGGGCGTTCAAGTTGATCGCAACTATCAAGCTATGTATCGCATTCCACATCAAACTTCTGCTGATAACAATACTGTTGAGCTCAATAAAGAACAGGCTCGTTTCTCACAAAATTCGATGGATTATCAAACCAGTTTGACCTTCCTGAATTTAAAGATTTCCGGTTTGAAAAAAGCGATAGAAGGACAATAGGGAACGTTATGTCATTCGGTGATATATACCAAATTGCGGGTGCTGGCATGCAAGCACAAACGGTTCGATTAAATACAGTGGCCAGTAACTTAGCGAATGCGGGTGCAGCAGCTGAAAGTCCAGAACAAGCTTTTCGTGCATTAAAACCTGTGTTTTCTACGATTTATCAGCAAACCGATCAAGGTCGAGTTTCAGGAGCGCATGTACAGGTCGCCGCTGTTGTTGAAAGCGATGCGCCACTCGAGATGCGTTATGAGCCACATCATCCACTTGCGAATGAAGAGGGGTACGTCAGCTATTCGAATGTAAATACCGTGCAAGAGATGGCAGACATGATGGCAGCAAGTCGCAGCTTTGAAACCAATGTTGAAGTGATGAATCGTGCTCGCTCTATGCAGCAAGGACTATTGAGATTAGGAACGAATTAAGATGCAAACAAATGCCATTGCGAACAGCACAAATCAAGGTTCTGATAACAATATTGGATTGAACTCTAATGACCCGTCAGCACTTAGAAACGAATTCATGACTTTGATGATCGCCCAGATCAATAACCAAGATCCGACTGACCCGCTTGATCCCAACGAGTATGTCTCTCAGTTAGCACAATTTTCACAAGTTGAAAGCTTAGAGAATGTAACCAAAAACCAAGCAACTCAAATGACCATGCTCGAAAATTTAGGCATTGTGCAGTCTGCCAATCTAATCGGTAAACAAGCCATGGTGCCAGCAAGTTCATTTGAACTTAATGAGGAAGCTATTCAAGGCAAAGCATACCTTAAGAGCTCTGCTGAAAACCTTACTGTGGAAATTAAGAACAGTCAGGGCGAAGTGGTTCAAACGTTAAACCTTGGCTCTCAAGACGCAGGTGATATTGCTTTCAGTATTGACCCTCAAGCACTCGGGCTTCCAAAGGGCGACTATCAGATCAATGCCATTGTGCTCAATGGCGAAGATACCTCAGCAGCAGATACCTTTTTACAAGCTGAGATTGAAAGAGTTCATTTCTCTAGTGCTAAGGGGACCATGATTGCTGAGCTCAGCAACGGACTTGAGTCTACTTCGGTACTGAATATTTCAGAAGTTTCATAAGCGTCGGAAGTTTAAAAGAATAAAAGGGATTACATCCATGTCTTACAATATTGCGTTAAGTGGCTTAAAAGCAACATCACAAGATCTAAACACCATCAGTAATAACATCGCTAACCAATCTACGGTTGGTTTTCGTGGAGGCCGTAGCGAGTTTGCAGCAATTTATAATGGCGGCCAACCCGGTGGTGTAGGTGTGTTATCAACATCACAGAACTTTGCATTAAGCGGTAACCTAACTTACACCGGTCGTGAGTTGGATATGGGGTTACAAGGTGATGGCTTTTTCGTGTTGAACAGCCAAGACGGTAATACGGTTTATGCTCGTGCTGGCATGTTTATTCAAGATGCAGAAGGTAACATTGTTGACCCAGCAGGTAACAAGTTACAAGGCTATGCAACCAATAATGGTCTACTTCAAACGGGTAATGTTACTGATTTAACGGTACAAACGAGTGCGTTACCTGCCAAAGCCACCACTGATATCGGCTTAGTTTCAAATTTTGATGCTCGTGTTGACGAAATTGACCCAGTGGCTACGCCATTTGATCCGGATGACGCATCAACCTTCCACTCTTCAAATACGGTTTCGGTATTTGACTCTTTAGGAAGCGAGCATGCGCTAACTCAATACTATGTGAAAACAGGTTCTAACAGTTGGGACGTTCAGTTCCGCATGGGTGGCGAAGATGTAACGCCAGCTGGTGGTTACAACATGACATTTGATACTGATGGCAACTTAACCTCGGCATCAAACTTAAATTTAACTATCACTAATCCTGCGATCATTGACGGTGCATCGGCACTGAATTTTGAGGTCGATTATCAAAGCAGTACGCAATATGCCGCAGCCTATAACAACTCTAGCTTGAGTCAAAATGGTTACACTTCTGGCGAGTTAAACGGAATTCGTTTGGATGAAAACGGCCAGCTTTACGGGACGTACACCAATGGTCAAGAACAGTTGCAAGGTCAAGTTGTATTGGCGGACTTTACCAATCCCAATGGTCTTGAACCAATCAGTAATAATGCTTGGACGGCGAGTAATGAAGCTGGTCAACCAATTCTGGGCACACCTTCAACTGGGACTTTAGGTTCGTTAAAAGGTGGCTATCTAGAAGGTTCTAACGTTGATGCAACAGCTGAAATGGTCAGCTTGATGACGGCCCAGCGTAATTATCAATCAAACGCCAAAGTACTTGATACCAACTCTACGATGCAGCAAGCCCTGCTTAACGTAATCTAAGGATATTTACGATGGATCGAATGCTTTATACCGCTGCTGCGGGTGCGACTCGAACCCTTGAAGCTCAATCTATTCGAGCTAATAACTTAGCAAACGCTGAAACAACAGGTTTTCGTGCAGACCTTGAACGTGTTGAAGCGAAATGGCTACAGCCTACGGGCGATAGTTTACCAACACGTGTGTTAGCACAAACTCAGTCTGCTGATTTCAGTCAGCAGTACGGTCAGGTGAACACAACAGGGCGCACGTTAGACGTAGCGTTACGTGGTGAAGGCTTTTTAGCTGTTCAAACGCCAGTAGGTGAAGCGTATACCCGTAATGGTGCGATTGAGCCAGATGCAGAGGGTCGGTTAACCATTAATGGTTTTCCTGTTGTGGGAGTAGACGGTCCAATCGTACTTCCTGAATTTCGTGAGTTGTTTGTTGGTAATGACGGCCGCATTAGTGCGTTAACTGGCAATAACATTTTTCCCGAAGAAGTTGGGCAGCTGAAATTAGTCAACCCTGAATACGCTGAAATGCAAAAAGGGTTGAACGGCATGATGTATACCCAAGTTCCTGCTGTCCTAAGTGATGAAGTAACCATTGATAGCGGGTTTTTAGAATCGAGCAATGTGCAAGCCGTCAATGAGCTCATTGCTTCGATGGATTTGACTCGTCAGTTCGAAGTGCAAGTGAAGCTAATGAAGAGCGCTGAACAGATGGCTCAAGCGGGCAATAAGCTGCTAAGAAACAGTTAATTACTGATATTTCAATCATGCCTGCGATTGCAGGTTGATTAAAAAGAATAATAAGGAACGGATTCATGCAATCTGCTTTATGGGTCAGCAAAACAGGTCTGGCCGCTCAAGATAAAAAGATGACGACCATTGCCAACAACTTGGCAAACGTGAATACCACGGGTTTTAAACGTGATCGTGTTGCATTTAACGACTTGTTTTATCAAATGCAACGACAACCAGGTGGTCAAGTCGATGCGCAAAACGAATTGCCTGCCGGCATGCAAATTGGTACAGGTACTCGTGTTGCTGGCACCCAAAAAATCTTCACGACAGGTGATTTAAAAACAACGAATCAGCAGCTGGATTTAGCGATTGAAGGACAAGGCTTTTTACAAGTAGAAGAAGCCAATGGCGATATCGCCTATACCCGTGATGGTCAATTATATCGTAACAGTGACGGTTTAATTGTGACTTCTCAAGGTTTGCCTTTACAACCGAATATTGAAATTCCAGAAGATGCATTAAGCATCACGATCGCCACTGACGGCATTGTGTCAGCACAAATTGCAGGTCAAGGCGATTCACAAGAACTCGGGCAGATCACCTTAGTTAATTTTACCAATCCAGCGGGGTTGGAAGCTCGTGGCAATAACTTGTACCACGCAACGGGTGCTTCTGGGGCCGCTATTGAAGGTATTGCAGGTGAAGACGCTTTTGGGCAACTGCGACAAGGTGCGCTTGAAGGTGCAAACGTCAATGTAGTTGAAGAAATGGTAGAGATGATTTCAACTCAACGCGCTTATGAAATGAATGCCAAAGTAGTGTCGTCGTCTGACGAAATGCTGCAATTCTTGAATCAAGCAATGTAATAGTAAGTACCGTAGCACATGAAATCACGCATTCTGGCTCACTCGACTTCATGTGCTTGGATATTTAATAAAGGTTAACACCATGATTAGCTCTAGTTTTAGTACGATAAAAAAATATCTTGTTGTTTTGCCATTGTTGTTGGCAGGGTGTGCTTCACACTTTCCAGATGAAAGAGCTCAACCTGGTGGTAAAGAGTGGTCACCACCGGAAATTGATTACAGCTTACCCGAAGCGAAACACGGCAGCGCTTATCGTCCAGGTTTTTTATTAACCTTGTTCAATGATAAACGTGCTTTTCGTCAAGGGGATATTCTCACGGTTTCTTTGAACGAACGAACTCAAGCGAGTAAGAGTGCAGGTACGCGAACGGCTAAAGATTCAGGTTTGAACATAGGTGCACAAGTTTCTGGGGATAATACTGGCTTTAACGGATCAGCGAATGTTAACTCAGGTAAATCGTTTAACGGTAACGGCTCAAGCTCTCAGCGTAATCAATTGACGGGGTCTATTACCGTCACAGTTTCTAAAGTGTATCCAAATGGAACATTGCATATTAAAGGTGAAAAGTGGCTGAGCCTAAATCAGGGTGATGAGTTCATTCGCATTTTAGGATTAGTCCGTACCGACGATATTAATAACGACAATACCATTTCTTCTCAACGTATTGCGGATGCACGCATTGTTTATGGCGGCCAAGGTGCCGTTGCCGACAGTAATGCTATGGGTTGGGCATCACGTTTCTTTAATAGCCCTTGGTTCCCGATGTAAGGCACTCGCTATGTACGTAAGTAATATGAACAAAAGTGACATAAAAAAAAGCTTATTATTCTGTTTGTTTTCTTTATTGCCTTTTTTGAGCTTACACACTCAAGCGGCACAGACGCGCTATTTAATGGATATTGTGGATGTACAAGGTATCCGTGATAACCAGCTGGTGGGGTATGGTTTAGTCGTTGGCTTGAATGGGACGGGTGATCGCTCTCAAGTGCGCTTTACCAGCCAGTCGGTCGTTAACATGCTTAAACAGTTTGGTGTGCAAGTTGATGGTCGAAATGATCCAAAGTTAAAAAACGTTGCCGCAGTAGCCATTCACGGAAATGTGCCGCCTTTAGCCAGTCCAGGGCAAAAGATTGATGTGACCGTTTCTTCGTTAGGTGACGCTAAGTCATTACGTGGTGGTACGTTATTGATGGCACCACTTCGTGCGATTGATGGTGAAATCTATGCGGTTGCTCAAGGCAATCTTGTTGTTGGTGGGATCTCTGCTGAAGGAAAAAGCGGATCATCCATTACGATTAATTCTCCGACAGTAGGCACTATCCCTGGCGGTGCTCTGTTGGAGAATTCCCTTTCCAGTAGTTTTGCAGATGATGTCAATATTGTTCTCAATTTGCGTAGTCCAAGTTTTAAAACTGCACGCAATATTGAACGTGCAATTAATGGCGTTTTCGGTCCTGAAGTCGCCGCTGCAGACAGTAATGCCAAAGTGATAGTTAAAGGGCCTTCATCACACCGGCAGCGCGTTACGTTTATGTCGATGCTGGAAGAGTTGCAAATTGAGCAAGGCCGTAAATCGCCTAGAGTTGTATTTAACAGTCGTACCGGAACCGTAGTCATGGGCGGTGATGTTGTCGTACGAAAGGCTGCTGTTAGTCATGGCAATTTAACGGTATCAATTGTTGAACGACAGCAAGTGAGCCAACCTAATGGCGGTAATTTTGGTGATGCCGCTGGCGATACAGTCGTAACTAATGATTCAAGTGTTGATGTTGATTTGGGTAACGGTCGGATGTTTGTTTGGCAAGAAGGCATTGAACTTGAGCAAGTCGTAAAGGCGGTAAACAGTTTAGGCGCTTCGCCCATGGATCTTATGGCGATTTTACAAGCACTAGATGAAGCTGGTGCGTTAGAAGCGGAATTGATTGTGATTTGACCTGAACTCAGGATAAGCACAACTACCAACACTGTAGATTATATAGATTACGGCATTATTAAGTGAGTAAGAACTTGATTTCATTATCCAGAGTTCAGGCCACTTGGGAAAGCAGATGAAATTAGAAAACTCCCACGGATATTTAAACCAGCTTAGTGCTGGTGACATGATAAAAACAAACGGTGAAAAAGGCGCACTGGAATTAGTGAGCCAACAGTTTGAAGCCCAGTTTTTACAAACCGTATTAAAACAAATGCGTCAAGCCAGTGATGTGTTGTCGGATGATGACAGCCCGTTATCCTCAAAAAGTGATGGCATGTACCGTGACTGGCATGATGCGGAGCTAGCTGGGCGTTTGAGCCAAATGCAAAGCACTGGGTTAGCTAAGGTTATGACAAAACAATTGTCAGCAGGACTTCAGACCGTTCAACCGAATGTCGCTTTAGAAAAACAACAAACAAATACAGCGCCGGTCAGTAACACCACGGCCATGCAGGCGTCATTGATTTCACCGATTACCAACAAGTAAATCGGTTAGGGTAGACATACATGAGCATGATTGACAAAGGCTTATCAGGATTAAATGCCAGTCGAGCGGCACTCAGTGCCACTTCCAATAATATTGCCAATTCGTTGGTGTCGGGTTATACCCGTCAGCAAGTGATGACGAGTTCTGCTGGCGGTGGCTTCTATGGCGAAGGTAGTGGTGTTCAAGTCGATGGCGTTAGACGCATCTCTGATCAATATGAAGTTGCACAACTGTGGGCGACAGGTTCTGCTGTTGGTTATGCGAAAACACAAGCAACGTATTATGGTCAAGTAGAGAAAATTTTTGCTGGGGAAGGCAATAATATTTCTGCTGGATTAGATGACTTATTTGCTTCTCTCAACTCAGCACTGCAGCAGCCAAATGAAATAGCTTTTCGTCAAGGTGTGCTGAATGAAGCAAATACTATCTCACAACGATTTAATTCCATCAGTCAGGGGCTTAATACTCAAGTTGACCAAATTGAGGGGCAGATTAAGGCGTCAGTCACGCAAGTTAACGCACAACTGAAGAGCATCGCAGAGTTAAATGCAGAAATTCAAGCAAGCAGTAACGGTGGCAATGTACCGAGTGCATTATTGGATGCGCGTGATTCTCAAATTAATGAGCTTGCACAGATTTTGAATGTTGATGTGGTCAGTGCGCCAAATGATATGGTGAATATTTCACTGCCCAACGGTCAGCCATTACTCGTTGGGGCGAAGTTCTCGAGCTTAGAAACTCAAGTTGATCCTGCAGATCCAAAATTCAGTACCGTAAACATTAAGTTTGGTGATACTCGTTTTCCTGTCAACAACATTGAAGGCGGTAGCTTAGGTGGCATGATCGACTATCGTGATAATGAGCTAAAGCCTTCCTTTGATTTTATTGATGAACTTGCAACTCATTTCGCTACAGAGTTTAACTCTGTATTGGCTGCAGGCACCGACTTAACTGGCGCTACGCCAACTAAAGATTTATTCATCATTGATCCTAATAACCCTGCGGGCAGTCTGAGAGTAACGGCAGATTTTACTGCGGAAGAACTGGCTTTTGGTAAAGATGGTACACCGGGTGATAACTCGAACTTGCGTGATTTTATTTCGCTTGCAGCTAAAGATCTTGCCTTCAGTTCAATCGGAGCCACAACAACATTGAGTGACGCTTTTACCAGTAAAATAGGCAGCTTAGGCAGTCAGTCAAAGCAAGCTCAAACCAGTTTGACAACACAAATTCAGTTACAAAATGAAGCTCAAACTCAGTGGGCAAGTACCAGTGGTGTCAATATTGATGAAGAGGGCGCAAATCTGATCATTTATCAGCAAGCCTATCAATCAAACGCAAAAATCATTGCCATTGCTGATGAGCTTTTTCAAACAGTTTTGAATAACGTATAGGTTTTAAGTACCCATGCAAATGAAAACTAAAACTCTTTAATTACATTCACAAGGGTACTTATTATGCTAAGAATTAGTACACAAAATATTTATACTAACAGTGTATTTACGATTCAGCAGACAACGGCTGATATCGCAAAGTTAAACCAACAATTAGCAACGGGTAAGGAATTGTTACAACCTTCTGATGATCCTATTGGCTCTGTACTGGTCATGGCGTCAGAACGTGATGTCGCTGAGACGAATCAGTTTATTGAAAATATCAGTGCACTGAAGACGGGCTTAAATCGTCAGGAAACGCACCTCTCTAGCCTAGTTGATTTGCAACATCGTATGCGTGAAATTACGACGTCAGCTAATAACGGTAGCTTATCTGCTGAAGACCGTGCAGCCTATGCCTCTGAATTGGAGGAGTTGCTTGCGTCGTTCGTTGACTCTGTTAATGCCAAAGATGAAGGTGGAAACTTCTTATTTTCAGGAAATGAAACATCTACTGTACCAATCAGCACTGACGCATCAGGATATTACGTTTATCAAGGGAATGATGGTCACCGAGAAGTTCAAACGTCGTCATCTTCTTGGATGACAGTGAATGTAACAGCAGATGAATTTCTGTTTTCAAACCCAAGTATTGATATCTTAAATCAAACACAGGCTTTTATTGATACGTTAAATGATCCCACGCTTTCACCTGGAGAACCCGCATTTGATTCCGTATCTGGTGGCATGCTTAATAGCTTAGATGACTCATTAACCAGCATTTCACAAGCGATCACGGTGATGGGTGGAAAGCAAAATAGCTTGAGTTTGCAAGAGACTGCACATTCTGAGCGAGTATTGTTTAATGAGCAGGTTATCGGTGAATCAGAAGGTTTAGATTACGCAAAAGCTATGTCTGAATTTAATGTGAAATTAACCGCATTGCAAGTAACTCAGCAAACATTCGTACAAGTCAGTCAGCTTTCCCTGTTTGATCACATGCGTTAAATCATTCTAATGTTTTTAGGTTCAAGGAATAACGGTATTATTAACTGACAAGAATGTCACACTGAATTAATCTGAGAGTTTTAAATGCTGACGCCCATTACTGACACTGGAAATCTAATTCGTACTGACGCCAAGCCAGTTCAAGCACCGTTAAAATCGGAGCCACAACAAGCTGAGCGTATGACGGTTGCTCGTACCATCCCTGAGCATCGTCTTCAAAGTTACGCTAAATGGGCGAATGTAGTACAAGCTCAGCATTTAATTTCAGCGAATCAAGTTGCTGAACAAGCGTTAACGCAGATGCTTAAGCAATTGACTAAGTTAAAAAAACAGCTAGAAATGGCATACTCTCAAGGGGGGCGAGATTCTTACCTTTCTTCACAAATGCAGTCTTCTATTGAGTATCTCATGTTGCAGGATGTCAGTTACCAAGGTAGGCCACTCATTGACCATCAGCTCAATTTGTTAAATCAAGGACGCACTCCTGCCAAGTTCTTGTTTAATTTTAAATCGGTCGAACTCACCAGTGTTAAGCCTGTTGATGAACGAGTATCTCTTCAGGTTGCACAACATTCAGTTTCGATTTTTTTACCCAAACAGGTGGGACAAGACTCGTTAAGCCAGCTTGTTGATGAGAATCTCGCAAAAGCGGGTATTAGAGCTCGTCTACTTAATTCTGGAGAAGCTATTTACAGTTGTGATAAAGAACTATGGCAACAAGTCCAGTCTGGTATTGTGATGAGTGGTCAAGGTCAGCGTTTACCTGCAGGTGAAACAAGAACCATCAGAGTTCAAGAAGTACTCAACTGGCAAGATCCTCGTGATTGGCAAATAGCCACAATTCAACAAGTCAAACAAACCGAAGCGAAAGTGCTTAAAACCATACGTAAAGTTGAAAAGCAGCTTGCTGAACTAAAAGCAAGCCAGCAAGCGATGATGGGTCGCATGACGGAAGTGAACAGCCAGCAAAATAATGAAGCTCAAATTCAACAAGCGTTACAACAATTACAACAACAAATGAGTCGCACACCATTTGTTAATCAAGTGACTTCGCTGATGGCACAGGCCAATGTCAATCGTAATCAGGTGGCAGGAATATTGAAATAAAAACATTCAGAAAGTTTTAAATGATCATTTAATACAGTTTGTTCAGCACTTGATGATATAGGCAAAAGTGAGGGGGACCGTTCTATAACGGTATCATTTTTACCTTTAATGAGCTCGTAAGTCGTATCGATCGTTTAAATGAGCCTTTAGATTGGGATTCTAAGCAATATTTATCAGAAGCTAAAGGGGCAACCAATTTGAGGCACACTTTTGAAACTCAAATTGGGTTAAAAAAAATGGAGAAATGTCTTTAAAGAGAAATAAGCGCTTGGAGAAGCTTAATGTTTTGAGAGAAAACGCAGCCCCAAAATATGAGGATCCTGCAATTTGGACTACAGTAACACGTAAATAGTGGGTACGTTTTAACTGTATGATAGAGAATGCCTTAGGTTTTAAAAGTTAAGTGTTCTTTGATGTTTCTCTGTAATCATTGGGGATGATTTGACGGATTGAGAAGTGCTTACGAATTCTGATTTTTCTTCACTTTCATCGAGCGCAGAAGGTTGATGTTTAGGGTCTTGTTCTTCAGTTGCTTCGGTTTGAACGACGATGGCTACACCTAGTAATACAGTTTCAATATCATCTTCTGAATCTGACTCATTAGCATCGTAGTCTGAAAAAGTTTCTACTAAATAATTTGGCTCTGTAGCTATTTCTTCAGACTCGTCAACGACATCATAAAGTTCTGAGGGTTCAGCTTCTGACGCTAGTGATTTTGTGTTTATTAAGACAAAAGCATCTTTTTCGAAGGGGAGCGAACCATAGTCATACTCGTATTGAGCAATTAAAGCTTGTCCGTGAGGATATTCAGAGCGACTAAGTAATTCAACTAACTTTCTTTGATGTGACTCTTTGCTGTACATGAGGAGTTGACAAAAAGTGTTATTAAGCCTTACTTTTAACTCTTCGTTGATTAACCCGTTCATCATTGATTCGTAGTTATTGACCAGATACTCAGAGAGCTTGTCTTCAGGGCAAAAAGACTGGAAGTATTTACGACATTGATTCATTTGATAGTTATCGGTGTGCAGAATCAAATCCCATGCACATTCAAAATGTGTTTTGTTCGCTTGTGCTGATGTTGGCGTTTTAGGACAAATTATTTCTAGTAGGGCTTCAGTGTCTTTGTCTTCACTAATTAGGTTGATGAACTCCCCAAATTTCACAGGATGATTCTTTAATAACCCAACAAGCACTGCATTCATAAACGTTAATGATGTCATGCTTTCGATAACTTCGAGTGGTTCATTGTATGATTCACTCAAATATTCAGTCTTAGATTCTGATGATTGAACATAATCCGGCGTCGTTGACTCTGGTAACTCATTCTCAGAACGTTCATCAGATTGAGACGATACCTCTGAACTTGAGGTTTTGAACATCTTCCAATTTAATACGAGATCTTTCAAGATGGCCGGTGAAAGGTGAGCAACAAGCTTGTAGGCTTGCGTGTTATTTTCAAACTCAGGCTTATTCGAGAGAAGACACAATATTTGACTGACTTGAAAAAGGCGGTGCTGATATTGTCCATCAGGATGAGTAAGATAGTGCCAGATGAAGTGTTCACACTCTTTTCTACTTTTTATTGCTGCAGTACTGTCATTAGAAAAAGCATCAACGATGGAGTGAGTAAAAACTTCGGGAGAGGTTTCTATCATGTGTGACAAGCTTTTTAATTTAAATGGCGTAACTGAAATGTCGTGTATTCCATTAGGCGGAAGGACTTTTCTATTTTGTGTTCCCTCAGCTGACTTTGAATCACATTTCACGACAACCACCCAATCTGATATTAGAGATTTGCGTTGACTGTCCAATTCAAAGTTACTTAACAAGTCGACAGCGTTGTCTCTCTTAAAAGCTTTAGATGCATCTTTTGGCGTTAAGGTTCGGCAGCTGATTACAGTTTGCCAAGCTTTATGATCATTGCTATTAACTTTTGCGTTACTTAAATCAACTCTTCTGCGAATGAACCCAAAAAAGTAGAACGCAGTAAGGTGCAGCTCATGACTCTTCGAGTTGAGCTTTAAGTGATAGGTTCTGGGAATGACTCCTAGCCCTACAATGTCGAACTTTACGCCTTCATAATTAATTTGATGGAAATCTTTATTTTCTTTAAAACTGATTTTTAGCGGAGAGCAACAGGGAGCTGTTGGTGACATAATAATTACTCTACAACACTTGTTATACTTTAAATTTATAATCGGAATACGCAAAAAATTCGAGGAATATGAAGAAATGGTAATATGGGGTTTAGAACAAAACAAAATAATATAATGAATAAAGCCAATCGCTAATTTTTTAACGATTGGCTTAATAAAGCGTTTTAGATGCTCGTATCCAACTTAGGGAAAGATTTCACTAAATCATCTAAAGATTTCATTTGAGATAAGTAGCCTTCAAGCTTTGAGAGAGGTAAAGCACAAGGGCCATCACATTTTGCATTGTCTGGATCTGGGTGCGCTTCAATGAATAACCCTGCCAAGCCAAGTGCCATTCCGCTGCGGGCTAACTCAGTCGCTTGTGCACGACGACCACCTGCAGAATCAGCTCGGCCTCCTGGACGTTGAAGCGCATGTGTTGCATCAAAAATGACTGGGTAACCTGTTTGCTTCATTTCATCCATGCCAAGCATATCGACGACAAGGTTGTTGTAACCAAAGCTGCTGCCACGTTCGCAAAGCATGATTTCATCATTGCCTGCTTCGTTAAATTTTTTCACTATGTGGCGCATCTCATGCGGCGCTAAAAACTGTGGCTTTTTAACGTTAATGATTGCACCTGTTTTAGCCATCGCAACCACTAAATCTGTTTGACGGGCTAAAAAAGCCGGCAATTGAATGATATCAACAATCTCTGCAACAGGAGCTGCTTGATGAACTTCATGGACATCAGTGATGATTGGAAGGTTGAAAGTATTTTTGATTTCTTCAAATATCTTTAAACCTTCTTCCATGCCAGGGCCACGGTAAGAATTAACCGATGAACGGTTTGCTTTGTCGAATGACGCCTTAAACACATAAGGAATGTTTAGCTTTTGAGTAACCTCAGAGTAGGTCTCAGCAATTTGCATCGCAAGATCGCGTGACTCAAGTACGTTCATTCCACCAAAAAGGACGAACGGTTTATCATTGGCAATATCGATATTACCAAGCTTTATGTTCTTTTGGCTCATTATGAGTGCCTCTAACATGGCGCCAAATGACGCCTAAGTGATAATTAATTTGTTAACGTTTGCAGTAGCTGACCACAGAACCAAGCGGCGTAAGTGCCCACGGCATAACCAAATACTGCAAGTAAAACTCCAACAGGTGCTAATGACGGGTGGAAGGCTGCAGCAACTACCGGTGCTGATGCTGCACCGCCGACATTGGCTTGACTCCCCACGGCCATGTAAAAGAGTGGAGCTCTAATTAGCTTGGCGATAATTAACATAAATGCAGCGTGAACAATCATCCAGCTAATACCCAATAAGAAATAAATAGGTGTTTCTAGAATCTTCAAGACATCCATATGTAGGCCGATAGAAGCCACAAGAATGTATAAAAATGCAGATGCAACTTTAGATGCGCCAGCGGCCTCAACTTCTCTAACCCGTGTGAATGACAGCACGATACCAATTGTTGTAACGGTTACAATCAACCAGAAGAAGCTGGAGGTTAAACTAAAGTGCTTGGTTTCAGGGTAGTGTTCAGCAAAGAATGGGCCTAAGAAGTCGGCAATGTAATGCGCTAAGCCAGTGATACCAAAACCAATTGCGATAATGAGCATGTAATCGCGTAGGGTAGGTTGGCGAGAGTTTTCCTTTTGGTATTTCTCTACTTTCTGTCTTAGAGTCTCAATTGCAGTGGTATCGGCACCAGTCTTTTGGTCGATTTGTTTATGTTTAGATGCCATAAACAATAATACCGCCATCCATATGTTCGCAACAATAACATCTACGGTGATCATTGCGGAGAAGATGTTGCCGCCAACTTCATAGATTTCCTTCATTGAAGCTTGGTTGGCTCCACCGCCAATCCAGCTGCCAGCTAGCGTTGTCATGCCGCGCCACACTGCATCAGGGCCATGTCCGCCCAATAAACTTGGTTCGATGGCTGATACGACCAATAACGAGACCGGAGCACCAATCACGATACCCGCAGTACCAACTAAAAACATGATTAATGCTTTAGGGCCAAGGTTTAAAATCGCTTTTAGGTCGACACTCAGTATGAGCAGGACTAGGCAGGCTGGTAATAAGTAGCGTGACGCAACAAAGTAAATCTTTGATTCATGACCATCAACAATACCAAGAGTGTTCAATAGTGATGGTAAAAAATAACAAAGTAGTAATGCTGGTATGTACTTGTAGAATGATTTCCAAAATGGGTGGCTTGAGCTGTTGGTATAAAATACAAAGCCTAATATGACCGCGAGCAAACCAAGAACGGTTGCATCGTTAGTAATCAAGACATCATGTGCCATGTCACTTGTCTCCCTTGCGCAATTTGCAGTTATTATTATTGTCACTCAATATAGTCTGAGTGCGATTTAGTGATAAGTTTCCGTTGTGTCGTTGAGTTCTTGCAATTGAATTTTTACAAGTTCGGTCACTGGATCGTGAGGGCTTTGTTCGACAAAGTGCTCTAAATCTTCTTTAGCCATCTTGATACAGCCCAATTGCTCAGCAACAAAAGCACGTTCACGGTTTAAATGAGCATCATCGCTGTGCCATTCAAGTAACAAGTTACAGCACTCTAATGCTTGTTCAAATTGATTCGATACGATGCAACCGGCTTTCTGCTCATGCATCATACGAGACATTAAGCGCTTGTTAGAGGCTGCTTTGAAGTAACTGCTTTTTAGTGGTGCATGATTACCGAGTTCGCCACGAACAAAAGCATGCAGCATTTTACGGTTCAGCTCTTTACCATTGAGTGGGTCAATGAACTTGCTGCTTCCATCAATATTGCTGCGCAAGACAGTATGTCCAGGTAAAAAGATGAGTTCGAGCTCTAAATCAAGTTGTTTAGCAAGCAGCTTAAGTACTGTCGCTAACGTAGTGCTGTTTCCCTGACGACTGATTAAGCACGTGCCTAAGTCAGCGGCGTCTGAGCTAAAGTAATCTTCTCGCTGTCGAAAGCCTAAGTCTCGGTAAAACCAATTTAGTAAAACATTGAAGCGCTTTTGTTGATTTACGAGATAGTGACTTAACACTGAACCTGCTAATTCAAACCAGGCCCATTTGGCGTCTTCTAAACGAGAAAAGCCGAGGTGTTCGCTCAGCTCTAATATAGATTCAGGCAACTTCACTGAATCAGGTAACGCATATTTAATCATGAAACTATCATTATGGGTTGTTTAAACACGGCCATTCTAGCGGCATAAACGAGCCAGCTAATTGCACCTATGTAGGCAAAAATCTTAAAAATGGCTCCGCGATCTATTTTCATCGCAATAATACCTAAAACAATATAAGCGGCAACGGCACCAATTTTTTCTGTCAACCAAGGATTCTCAAATGGGTATTGATTAATAATGAAGCACAGAGCAACGCCTGAAAGCAGCAAAAATGTATCAATTACATGTGGTGCAATTTTTAGAAACTTTTTTTCCAAAATAGTACTGCCACGTAAGTGCAATACAAAACGTACGGTGAAGAAAATAACACTCAATGCAATCAACATTAGGTGTAAGTGTTTTACCGCAGGATATAAGCTTGTCATAGTTTTTTAAGTTTTAGGTGGTTAACGAAAGCGTTAGTTTAACTGATTCGTAAAGCTTTTGGTAATACAGACTGAATCTAAAGTTCTTTTGTAAATTAATTTTGAATATGAAGTTATCAATCGATGAATTACCTAGCATGGCTCTAAAAAAAATGAAACATAGGTGAAGAAAGATTAAGTCAGGCTTAACTAATTCTCTCTCACAGTTTAGTATAAAATCAGTTTTTCCCCCAACCTCGGGGAGGCTTGAATGAGTTGTTCGTATGAAAAAGTTAAAGCTCGGCTTTTTTGCGTCGAAGCACTGCACGCAATTGATGTTAGTGAAGATGCAAATACCTATGAGTTTTGTCTTGATGATGAAAAAAAGTATTTAATTACAATAACCCCAGATTGGACATGTAATGTTAAACGCAACTATAATTCTAAATCACGCTGTGATTGGCTTAGAACATTTGTGGCTTGGATTGGAGGCAATCAAACTCGTCAACAGATACATAGAGCTTTAGGCGAAAAGTCACAAGTAGAATTAAAAAACCTGTTTTCTGTCCCATACAAAAAAATAGAAGTTATTACTTGTCTAGAAAACGAAAGGCAACATCAGTTAAGGAAAAAGGAAGAAACCTTAAAGGTTAAACAACCTAAAAGCAGTATTAAAGAGCGTATGGCTGAAGCTAAAGATGTCGAAAGTGCTGTTGCGGTAGCTATTCCCGATTTAGAAAGTAAACAACAAACATCGATAGAGCAAAATCTGACTAAATCAGGTCGGCACTATACGGTTGATTCACAAATAAAGGCTGGATTCTGCCGTAAGCTTAAAATTTTTTTTGATCCAAATGATAAGTTACCTCCTTTTTGGTGTCCGAGGAGAAAAGTACCTACCGATGAACAAGTTGAGGGATTAGAAAAAAAACTCGTGGCCAAGGATGATTTTTTTGTCAAATTAAAGGCTAAAAAAGGTGTAACTTTTGAAGAGCGCAAACATAAGCTTGACCAAATTTCGTTGGTCTTACAGCCATATACATCATGTTGCCCTTGTAGAGTGTTAGATGATACAACCATCATTGCTCGGTCAGGTGGCAAAGAGCTATTCACATATTTACATGGTGAAGAGGAAGGAAAAGTCCCAATTAATGCTTTCAAGAATGCAGCAGCAGATTTAAAAGAAATGCATCGTAATAAGATTTTTTTAAGAGATATTAAGTCTGAAAATTTAGCGATTAGTGGAGATAAAAATATATTTTTTATTGATACCGATGAGGCTGCAATTCCGAAACTTGATAACTATGACCATAGTAGTGTTCCTAAATATACTTCCAGAATGATGACGGCTGGTCTCTATTCAAAAAGAGAGAAGGGTAATATCGACGGGCTTGAAGCAGGTGACAACTATGCAATGCTGTTAACGATGATTGAATCAACTGTAAAAATAAGAAGTCGCCATGCTTTGTTAGAGACATATGAAAAGTATCGAAATAAAATTCCAGAGGTTACGATTGTGAACGACACTAATATAAATTTCATCAGAAAATGGGTGTGGAAAAACATAAAAGTTGATTATAAAGAGAAGGTATTAGACTTTTTGACTGATCCCGCCAATAACTCTTTATCACTTCCATTATATGACCTTATTAGCTGGCGTAGCTAAAAGGGGGGCACCGTTTTTCTTTCTTGTCAGAATGATTTTTAAACAGTTAAATCTTTCCCAAAGTACACCGCTCATTACTGCCAAAATCTCTCACTGTACCTACATTGTTATAACCAAGTTCTTCAAGCTTTTCTCTTAGTTCAATCCCTTGTTGGTAGCCGTGTTCCATCAATAAATAGCCATTGCTATTTAGGTGGTTTTTAGCATGCTCAGCGATGAAATAGAGATCAGCGAAACCATGTTCAGCCGCAGTAAGTGCACTTTGAGGTTCAAAGCGAACATCACCTTCACCCAAGTGGTGATCATCTTCATCGATATAAGGTGGGTTAGATACAATTAAGTCAAACTGTTGCTCAGCAACGGCTGAAAACCAATCACTTTGTAGAATTTCAACGTGAGGTAGCGATAGGTTCTGTCGATTGAGCTGAGCCAGTTTTACCGCATCTTCAATTTTATCAATAGCAGTGATTTGCCATTTTGGTCTCTCAGAAGCCAAAGCGAGAGCAATTGCACCCGTACCCGTACCTAAGTCGAGAACTCTAGCCTCTTCAGGTAGTGTTAAATTTAATGCAGTTTCGACCAAAATTTCAGTGTCAGGCCTTGGGATTAATGTCGTGTCATTAACCAGAAACGGCAAAGACCAGAACTCACGTTCGCCGATAATGTGTGCCACGGGCATGCCCGTTTTACGTTTGGATATCATCAGGCTAAATTGCTGCCATTGTTCTTGATTGAGTGCTTTATCTGGCCAGGTATACAGGTAGGTGCGATTTTTATTTAGACAATGCTGTAAACATACTTCCGCATCAAGTTGAGCAGAATCAGAAGTCTTCATTAATTCTTGGTAAGCCCATTGTATTGATGCAGAAATGGTTGATTGTGAAGACATTGTCTTGTCCTTTTTGGGGAAGTGATTCTAAGCCATACCCAGAGCCTAGGAATGGCTTAAGCCGCTTTACTCAGCGAGTGCGGCAAGCTGATCCGCTTGATGCTCTTGCATGATAGGCTCTAAGATGGCGTTTAAATCACCTTCCATGACATCACCTAGCTTATAAAGTGTCAGGTTGATACGGTGATCACTTACACGGCCTTGCGGGAAGTTATAGGTACGAATACGCTCAGAGCGATCACCACTTGCAACTAAGTTACGACGTGTTGACTCTTCTTCACTTCGACGCTTTTCATCTTCCACCGCTTGCAGGCGAGCAGCAAGAACACTCATGGCTTGAGCCCGGTTTTTATGTTGTGAACGTTGATCCTGACATTCGACCACGATACCTGATGGGATGTGAGTAATACGAATGGCTGAATCGGTTTTGTTGACGTGCTGTCCACCTGCACCTGATGCACGGAAGGTATCCACTTTCAGATCTGCTGGATTCACTTCAATCGCTTCAGCTTCTGGGATTTCAGGCATCACAACTACCGTACAAGCCGAAGTATGAACACGGCCCTGTGATTCTGTTTCAGGCACACGCTGCACGCGGTGACCACCAGATTCGAACTTGAGAGTACCGTACGCGCCATCACCAGAGACTTTCACGATCATCTCTTTATAACCGCCGTGATCGCCCTCATTGGCATTCATGATTTCCATCGGCCATTTATTTGCTTCACAAAAACGACTGTACATACGGAATAAATCACCAGCAAAAATCGCCGCTTCATCGCCACCTGCACCAGCACGAATTTCAAGGAATGCATTGTGATCATCATTAGGATCTTTAGGTAGCAATAAGATCTGTAACTCACCCTCTAAAGCTTCCAAAACTGATTTAGCTTCTTTGATCTCTTCTTGTGCCATTTCTTTAAGTTCTGGATCGTTTTCAGCCAGCATTTCTTCTGCGGTTTCTAGATCTTGTTGCGCTTGCTGGAAAGCTTTAAAGCTTTTTACCACATCTTCAAGCTGTGCGAATTCTTTTGAAAGGGCACGGAATTTATCTTGATCAGAGATCACACTGGCATCGCCCAATAGAGCGGTAACTTCATCATTACGTTCTAACAAGCCTTCAAGCTTGCGAATAACGGATTCCTTCATTTGGGATACGACCTTAGTGTTTATCAAGCCCGAGTACGGACTTTAATGTTTCTAGTGTACTCATGTCACCTTGACGACTGGCTTTAGTCAGCGCTTGTGTCGGTGCATGGATAAGTCGGTTGGTCAGCTTATTGGCTAATTCTAGAAGAACTTGTTCGTTATCGCCGCCTTGAGCAATCTTATTTAAGGCTTTTTCAACAAGTTCATCTTTTACCGCTAAGCTTTGAGTTCGGTATGCTCGAATACTATCAACATTATCAAGAGAACGCAGCCACTCTATAAATTGAACCGCTTCTTGATTAGCAATTATTTCAGCTTCTTCAGCTGCTTGTTTTCGAGATTCAATATTTTGTTCGATGATGCTGTGTAAATCATCCACGGTATACAAAAACGCATCATCAAGTTCACCCACTTCTGATTCGATATCACGAGGTACGGCAATATCGACCAATAACATAGGTTGATGACGACGTTGTTTTAATGCTCGTTCGACTAAGCCTTTACCTAAAATCGGCAGTGGACTTGCGGTCGATGAAATCACAATATCAGCGTGTGGCAAATGATCAGGAATGCTTTCAAGCGTCACTGCTTTCGCATTAAATTCTTCACACATTCCTTTGGCACGCTCAAGTGTACGGTTAGCTACCACCATCTCTTCAACACCGCTGTCTTTTAAATGACGGGCAACAAGTTCAATGGTTTCACCGGCACCAATCAACAAAACATTGGTTTTGTGCATATCGGCAAAGATGTGTTTTGCCATGCTAACTGCGGCAAAAGCTACCGAGACTGCGGCACTGCCGATTTCGGTCTCAGTTCGGATACGTTTTGCTACTGAAAAGGTGTTTTGAAATAGGCGGTCAAGCGTTGCACCTACGGTTCCAGCTTCTTTGGCTTTAGTAAACGATTGCTTTACTTGGCCTAGAATCTGAGGTTCACCTAACACGAGAGAATCTAAACCAGCAGAGACACGCATTAAGTGATTGATGGCATCGACATCTTGGAGAGTGTATGTGTGCTGGCGAAGTATTTCAGCGTCAATACCATGGAAGCTTTCAAGCCAAGCTAATACAGCATCGGCTTGAATTCTATTGCAATACAGTTCAGTGCGGTTACAAGTCGATAAAATCACTGCTTCACCCGTTGGGGTGCGTTGAGCCAAACTTTTCATGGCTTCATGTATCACGTCTGGAGAAAAGGCGACTTTTTCACGCAAATCAACAGAAGCAGTTTTATGGTTTACACCAATTGCAACTAGGCTCATCTAAACTCGTTCGAACTGAAAATTAAGAATTACTCACACAGGGACGCTATTCTACTTGATAACGTCTTTTTAACCAATGCCATTTTAAGTGGCTGACTATAAATTAATTTAGATTTTCTTAGGTACAGCGTCAGTACCCTTACGTGTTACAACTCTGGTTACATATCGTCGGCTGTACCTTTTATATCGTCTGATATTTATTGTCTTTGCTGGCTAAGCAATCGAATTGAATCTAATAACTTTTTGTTGGTTGGAATGTGTATTTGGTGTTTATGGGCTAATTTCACAAGGTAGCCATTGATGTAGTCGATTTCAGTTTGGCGCTGATGGGCGATGTCTTGATGCATTGATGAGTAGTTGTTTTGAGTTAACTTAATAACCTCATGCACTCTGTCATGGACGAGTGTGCGCTCAATGGGCAACTTTTCATGCTCAGCGACAAGCATGAGCTCAGAAATAATATCTTGAATGGTGTTGCTGTAGTCTTGATGTGCTAAAGAACCATTCTTGCAAGAATTAATTGCAGTGAGTGGATTAATAACTGAATTAACAGCTAGCTTGTACCATAAAGACGGTAAGATCTCATCGGTCCATTCACTATTAGGAATGGCTGCCAGCAGCAATTGCTTTAAGTCAGCATTCAATGGTTGACCAATGCAATGCCCAAGCTGAGTTAACCCTTTTCCTGTTCGAGTTACTGACCATTTAAAGTCTCGGGTTGCGCCTTGAGACGTGGTACCAAGCGATAACCCTTGGTTCGCTTTTAAATATTGGCTGATCTCTAAATGAGGCCCTAAACCGTTATGGAGTAAAACAATATGACAGTCTTTTGCGATAAATGGCTCAATGCCTTTGATAGCATCCACAACGTGATAGGCCTTAACACAGACAATAATGAGTTTAAGTCGTTTGACCAACGGATCACTGGCTGTTAATGCTCTGATTTGATATTGATGCTCATTTCTATCGAGGTCAGTGAAGTTAACGACTTCATCACATGAGTAATCATATTTATGAATAAAATTCAGGTGAGCACCCGCTTGATGCAATTGGAAACCAATAAGTTGCCCAATTGCTCCTGCGCCTAAAATGCCAATTTTGGTTTCAAATAGATTCATATTCATAAAATTACTTAAATAACTTTCACTCAAAAAATTAAGATGAGCGCTGTTTACGATAACCTAATAATAATAGATAAAAGCAAACAATCCCTAATATGTCAGCACCAAAATCTGCCCATGATGCACTGCGATAGGGTAAATAAGATTGCACCACTTCAATAAGACCTGCATATGCGATAAGCCCCGACATCAAACGCCACCATTTAGGTTTGAATGCTAAATGGGTTAAGGCTGATAATAAGAAAAAGCTACCCATGTGGCCAATCTTATCAATGTGCGGGAACGACTGATTATAACCAGGACGAGAAAATACTAAATAGCTAATGATCAATACAGTGACCACAAGCAGAAATTTAAAAAGATGAGACTGTTTAATCACACAATCGCCCAATATTTAACAAGGTTAAACATCATAATATGGCTTTTATTAAATACCAAGGAAGACTAGAATTATTTCAGCATACTTATTTGAGGTAACTTCATATGCCATCTATGGATATCGTGTCCGAAATTGATAAAGTTGAATTAAAAAATGCAGTCGATAATTCAAGCCGCGAACTTTCAAGTCGTTTCGACTTCCGTGGTAAAGACGCCAGTATTGAGTTGAATGATTTTGTGGTAACGGTATCTGCGGAGGATGACTTTCAATGTCAACAATTGATCGATATTTTTCGTATGCAGTTAAGTAAGCGCAATGTCGACCCTGCAGCAATGGATGTGGACGATAAAGCGATACACAGTGGGAAAACGTTCTCGTTAAAAGTTCGCTTCAAGGAAGGCATTGAAACTGACATTGCAAAGAAACTGGTAAAACTGATTAAAGCGAGCAAGCTAAAAGTTCAAGCTGCAATTCAAGGAGACAGTTTGCGTGTGACGGGCAAAAAACGTGACGACTTGCAAGCTGTGATGCGTTTAGCCAAAGAGTCTGATTTAGGCCAGCCATTTCAGTTTAATAACTTTAGAGACTGAACAAATAGGGCTGCCACTTGGCAGCCCTATTCGGCTTGATAGGGATTTAGCTTTTTAAATTATTAATTTCTTCGCTTACCTCATAACCTTTATCTGTAATGATCTTTTCAAGCACAACCAAACGATGTTTAACACTCTCAACCTCGTCAATGAGTTTTATTTTGTCACTGCTATCGATTTTGGCTTCAAGCTGTTTCATGCGTAAACGGTACTTAAAAAAATCTGCACCAAAAATAGCGAAAAAGATGATGGCAACGATGACAATGTTACTGATTTCACTAAAATCCATATTATTCCCTTTGATCATTGTGAATTAATTTATCGAAAAACCAATACGCAAAAGTTGAGCCAGAATATAGAAACCCTTTTTTGTGCTCCTATTTAATGGGTTTTATGCTCACACAACTGAATTCTAAAAGCTAATGTTTTGTTTTTATGACTATTAATTAACGATTTTCGCCATTAATAATTGGTTGGAGTTTGATGTTTCATCTATGCAGAAGTTGGATAACGTTATAGGTTGAATGTTATCCAACTATTCCAAGTTTATTTGCAGGGGAGTTTAACTGCTCGTTCCCTTTCGAAACTCCCCGTACCTCAGGGCAGGAGCATACTTTGTTAATGCGCCTTACCATCAATAGCAATAAGTGGTTTATCCGAGATTATACGCTTTTCATTAATCCAACTGATCAGGCACAACTGAAGTGCTTCGGGACTGATAGCTTGTACGATACGTGCGATGGTATGCCTGCGTGGGATCCCATTTTTAAAAGAACGAAACTGGCGTAACCAATCTAACTTCAATTCGCCAAACTGCTGTATTTCAGCCCAGCCATCCTGACCACTCGTAATAGCCGAAAATACTAGAAATAGCACATCCACTAAGTTATGGCGCTGATTAATGTGAGAGCGAGGATCTTCAACTAATGATAAATGGTCAAATAAAGATATGGGATGATGTTGTATGTAATTTTCATGATCTGATCATCATTATCTCAAAAAGTTCACTTCTTTTTTAGAGTATGATCCCGCCCTGGGGCAGAGCAGAGTAGTTAAATTTTAGACTATGTTCAGGACACTATTGCAAGCAGCATCTAAGCTGCTTGCAATTTCCGCTATTTATTCAAATGCGAATAATACTTATCAAGCGTAACGGATAAGCCATTCTCTTGAACAATTCTTACATGATGCCTTTCTAATTCTCTTGGATCGCTAACACCACAAGAATGAGCAATCAGCTCGAGATCATAATGCAAATAATGATTGTAGTTTGATACACGCTCGGCTTTATCCATCGGGTCTAACCCTTCTTGCAATTTAGGGTTATGAGTTGTAATTCCTGTAGGGCATGTATCTTTATTGCATTGTAATGCCTGAATACAACCAAGAGCGAACATATTACCACGTGCCGAAGCTGTAAAGTCTGCTCCCATAGCAAGTGCCCAAGCCACTTTTGATGGTGTGACTAACTTTCCAGATGCAATTACCCTGATACGATCTTTTAAGCCTCTTTCTCTAAGAGTATCAACTAAAATTGGTAATCCTTCCTTAAGAGGTAAGCCGACGTAATCAATAAGCGATTGAGGTGCAGCCCCTGTGCCACCGTCAGCACTATCAACAGTAAAGAAATCTGGTGCACTGTGTACTCCACGCTTTTCAATTTCATCGAAAAAGTCGTTTAGCCATTGGGTATCACCAATCACCGCTTTTACGCCAGTGGGTTTTCCTGTTACTTCACGTACATGGTGGATCATGTCAAGAATGTCACCCACATCTTTAAACTCAATATGGCCGTTGGGGCTTATGGAATCTTCACCGACATGAATACCACGAATATTGGCAATTTCTTTCGTAACTTTAACACCGGGGAGGATGCCACCTTTACCTGGCTTTGCGCCTTGACTGAGCTTAATTTCAAACATTTTTACTTGAGTATGAGAAGCGACTTCCATCAATTTGTCATCATCAAGGTGACCTTCTTTATTTCTCACACCATATTTTGCCGTACCTATTTGAAAAACAATGTCACAGTCGCCATCAAGGTGATAAGGACTCAAGCCGCCTTCTCCTGTGTTCATCCAGCACCCCGCTTTTGAAGCGCCGTTGGATAAAGCTAAAACCGCAGGTCGTGAAAGGGCACCAAAGCTCATACCTGAAATATGACAAATTTTTGAGGTGGTGTAAGGGTGACGACAATTCTCACCAACAGTTATTGGTTTAGGTGGTGCAGCATCAGTATCTAATGTTGGAAAGGCGGTATTCATAAACATGATTGAGCCTTCAGTTTCTAAGAGCCTTGTCGAGCCAAAAGCGATAGAGCGATCCGCTTTTTTAGCCGCTCGATAAACCCAGCTTCGCTCGGCGCGATTAAACGGCATTTCTTCACGGTCTTGCGAGAAAAAATACTGCCTGAAAAATTCACCCTGTTTTTCAAATAAGTATCTAAATCGTCCTATGACAGGGTAATTATGACGAATGGCCTGTTTGGTTTGACTTTTATCTTTGTAGTACATGTAAATGATAGCGAGGAATCCTAAACCGATAGCCAGTAAAAATAAGCTACCGAGGAGGTGTAGCCCTTCTGTCACCCAACTTATTTGTTGTTCCATTTTTCCTTCCTTTTTCTTGTCACTCTTGCTCACAGAGTATTCAGTTAAAGACTAGACCATTTTGATGGTTTTGAGCGATTTTTCATCGCTTAATATCTTATAAGACATACGAGATACGATGCTTATTTCACCTCAAATTACATTAGGGTGAAATCAGGAAGAAAGCTATAGTTATAATTGATTGTTTTATGTTCTATAAAAGTTTTGATTTAACCAGCATAATTTAGGTTAATTTTCTGAGGATTAGATATGTGGACTACTGGAAAAGTAATTGAACGAATCGATTGGAACGATAAACTTTTCAGCTTGAGAATTGCTGCCGATGTTGAGCCATTCATTGCAGGACAATTTATCAAGCTAAGTGAGGTTCGTGATGATAAGCGTGTAGCAAGAGCTTATTCAGTGGTTAATCCTCCAGGCAAAGATTATGTTGAAGTGTTAGCAGTGACGGTTGATGACGGCCAACTTTCTCCTGCGTTACATCAATTAAATAAAGGTGATGAAATTCAGGTTTCTAAAAAAGCCGCCGGATTTATGGTATTGGAAGAACTGCCCAAAGAGCATACTGCGAAGCATTTATGGTTTTTGGCAACCGGTACTGCGGTAGGACCATTCTTGTCCATAATGGAAACTGATGAACCTTGGGAGCGTTATGAGAAAGTTGTATTAGTTTATGGTGTGAGAGAAGAGGTTGATTTAGCTTATCTTGAACAGATTGAAGCATTTAAAGAGAAGTACCCAGACCAATTTCAGTTAATTGTTTCTGTTACTAGAGAGAGTGTCAATGGCACTATTTCTGAGCGAATTCCGGATGCAATAATTAACGGTGGATTAGAAAAGCATGCTGGCTTTAAGCTTACAGAAAAAGACTCTCAAGTCGTGATTTGTGGAAACCCAGGAATGATTACGGGTGCGCAACAAGCTTTATATGATAAGGGATTGATTAAAAACTTACGCAGAGCACCGGGTAATATTACTGTCGAAAAATACTGGTAAGGGTAAGATTTATGGCCACACTGTTATATTCACTTGCGTCACCTTATGCTCGAATTGTGAGAGTTGCTATTCGATACTTGAGTATTCTAAATGTAAACGAAGTCATTTCGAACCCTTTTGAAAACGAAGCCAACCTTGTATACCCATGATACCTGAAGATGCTCGATTTCAGCGAGAATGCACAGCTTGTTAATCAAGGCGACAGTGTGCGGCAATAGTGAGCTATTGTTAGCACTGGCAACACAGAAAGTCCTGAAACATGCATCTTCAGGTATCATGGGTATAAATGCGAACCCGCTCGCCAAAATACCTTGTCTTATTTTTGACGATAATTGTGCACTTTTCGATAGAGAAGTGATCATCAGATATTTGGATGAAAAGCATGGCAAAAATAAGCTTTTTGGGGAAAAGCTTGATTGGCAAAGAGCGGCTAATTTCTCTATGGTAAAAGGTTTAGTAGACAGTACTGTGGGATTAAGGCAAGAACAAATGCGTGAAGAAGAAGGCGTTAGGTCGCCATTTTGGACCGAACGTTTTTGAAAATGCCATCATACGGACAGTGAAGCACATTGAGGCTCAAAAAAGCGATTTATATGGGGTAAATGATTTAGCAGCTGAACAACTGGTGTTGATTTGTGCGCTTGATTATATTGACTTTCGACACCCTTATCTAAATTGGCAGTCACAAGCACCTCAATTGGCCAAATGGGTGAATAAGCACAAACAAAAATCATGTTTTTCAGAGACGCAACCCAAATAGTCTCACTATATTCATTCTAATTGTTTCAAAAAATGCGGGTGTTTTTGGGCTTTAATCGTACCAAAATTGGAGCGATTAATATCAATTTACTCATTATAGGAGGTGATATGGATTCGATAAATACTGTTGAAGTTATGGGGTACATGGCGTCTGTTTTAGTGGCAGTTTCTCTGATGATGAAAAATATCATTCCCTTGAGAATGGTTAATTTTGCGGGATGCTTTTTGTTTACTCTCTATGGTATTGCTATCTCAGCATGGCCCGTTGCCGCTATGAATGGTTTTGGGTGTTTAGTTAATGTTTATCATCTTATTAAACTGAAACGTGAAGCATAGCTAATTCAATCTCTGAGGGTTTTATTCCCCGCCGCTTGCGGCGTAATATGATGTAATGAGCGAATACATTCACAAGAGCCATAACGTAACTATTTTGCTATATCACTTAGTTTATCCAGCCAAATACAGAAGAGCGGTATTTGACGATACAGTCGATAAGGAAATCAAGAACATATGCCTTGATATAGAAAGTCGTTACCAAATAAAATTTTTAGAAGAAATAGGAACAGACAAAGACCAGGTTCACTTTCTAGTTCAGTCAGTGCCGACGTATTCGGTGACAAAGCTCGTAACGATGATAAAAAGTTTAACGGCAAGAGAAGTATTCAGCCGTTGTCCATCAGTCAAGAAACAGTTGTGGGGTGGTGAACTTTGGACAGATGGATATTTTGCTAGCACAGTTGGTAAACATGGAGATGAACAAATGATTGCTAATTATGT
The DNA here is from genome assembly GCF_016900895.1 of Parashewanella hymeniacidonis. Lineage (GTDB taxonomy): Bacteria > Pseudomonadota > Gammaproteobacteria > Enterobacterales > Shewanellaceae > Parashewanella > Parashewanella hymeniacidonis. The sequence continues at coordinate 1,177 of NZ_JAFEUN010000058.1, read as the reverse complement.
TAAGAATTAAGGGAATGAATATAAGAAGCTCCATAATGTTCATCAGTTAGATATGTTCTAGATTGATACCCCGCTGCTTGCGGCGGGGTAGTTCATCGAGCGGAGCGAAAATCTCGGGGGCTTGCCCCCGTGCTGGATAATGTAGACTAGGCGGCTCCCAGTCTACATTATCCTGTATATGGAGCTTCAAAGAAATTCACATCACGTTTACCGATTAATGTATCACTTTGTATGTGTACCAAAGTATCGTCGCAAAGTGTTTACAGAACCTTATCGTGAGACACTCAAGTCGATTATTTACAAAATTGGCTACGATTATGAAATATATATTGTAGAACTAGAAATATCAGTTGATCACATTCATATGGTTGTAAGAGGTGTTCCTAAGATGTCTCCAAGTGATGTGATGCAAATATTAAAAAGTATTTCAGCTAGACAATTTTTCAAATTTTACCCAGAAATTAAGCGAAGATATTTTTGGGGAGGAAAGCTTTGGACTCAGAGCTATTTTGTTGAAACGATAGGTAATGCAACTGAAGAAGTAATCAGAAAGTATGTTCAAGATCAATTGGTAGAGCTAGACAAAAAAGAGAAAAGTGCAGATCAGCTTGGACTGTTCAAATAAAACTCGGTTGCTTGCGGCCGAGTTCCTTTAAATGAAGGTTCTGAAGCCATTTTTTATCAGTTAGTCCAAATGGTAGTTCATCTCAATGAAATTGACGAGTTTGGCAAAACTGTCTTGCATTATGCTTGTGAAACGAATAACAGTGCATTTGTTTTTATGTTAATTGAAAGTGGTGCACAACCAAATATTAGAGATGAAAAGGGGAATACTCCCAGAGCAAGATCGCGAACGTTTTTTAAGCAGTTGACAACTTAAATTTGACCGAGATCTCAGTTTGTGATCTTATACTTCCTTTTACGGAAGTACATTATGAACTTAGAATTATTTTTTCAAATTTTCGGTAAGCTAGATGATAAGCGTCAATCTTCAAAAGTGACTTATACTCTATTCGACATCCTATTTACTAGCCTTTGCGCCGTGATTGCGGGAGCTGATGGCTGGAAAGATATTCAGGAATATGCCGAAGGTCATTTAGATTGGTTTCAAAAGAATGGTTTTCTGAAAGATGGAGTTCCTGTTGACGATACAATAGCAAGAACCATTGCCAGAATT
>NZ_JAFEUN010000057.1 GCF_016900895.1 Parashewanella hymeniacidonis | reverse complement strand
AGCATGGCATTCATCGCTTGATGGTGTTCATGGGTGAGCTTATGCTGATATTCACGTTTAAACACCTCAAAATGCTCAGACAGTAAATCGATAAAGTGCATTACTTGTCCCTCCATGTGAGGTTAAGGGAATCAGTTAAGCTGTTGATGGTCTCGCGTGTGGATTCAGATTTAGTGTCGGTGAGTTTGGTGTAAATGAGGGTGGTATTGAGACTGTTGTGACCTAAAGCAACTTGAATGCTGCGCAGGTCGACACCTCGTTCAAGCAGGTGTGTGGCATAGCAGTGACGTAACGTATGAGGACTGATTTTTTTTAAAAATGCCACAGTCACGAACAATGGCTCTTAATGCTTTTTGAATTCCACCTCTGTCCATTTGCTGGTTAGGGTCATGGTTCTTGCTCGGAAATAACCATTTAGGATGTTGATGCGTTTTCCAAAACGTGCGAAGTATCGCAAGAGTTCGCCTGGGCAGTGGCACAAAACGGTCTTTACCGAATTTACCGTCACGCACATGCACCTTCATGTTGGCACTGTCGATATCACCAATTTCAAGATTAATCGCTTCACCCAAGCGCAGTCCTAACGAATATACCCATGATACTTGAAGATGCATGTTTCAGGACTTTTTCAGCGCCAATTCTTTGAGGCGCATTAGCGAAGGAATATCGGGATTCTTTCGAGCTAATGTAACAATGAAGAATTGTCGCTGAAAAGTCCACACAGTGCGAGTTGCACAGCGTGTTACTCTGTGTTGCCAGTGCTAACAATAGCTCACTATTGCCGCACACTATCGCCTTGATTAACAAGCTGTGCATTCTCGCTGAAATCGAGCATCTTCTGGTATCATGGGTATACAAGGTAAGTAAGAACACTTGATAGCGTAACTGCCGAGTACGACTGATGACTAAGCCAACCTCATCAACGGATAAAATATCCGGCAAGCGTTTTACCTGTGGCGGTTTGTCGCTGTCCAGCCACTGCCACTGCTTATCAAGGGTGAATTTATAGAAGAACTGCAACCCATTACGGTCAATTTTAACTGTGCTCCAAGAGTGCGATTTGATAAGCGCATTAAAATACTGCTTAAGCTCTTGCTGAGTCAGGTTATCAGGGCAGCGGTCAAAATGCGTGACGATACGCCGAACCGCACGACTGTAACCATCAATGGTCGCAGGGCGCTTGCCTTGTAATGTTAAGTTGGTAAGATGTTGTTCATAAAGAAAATCAAAACGTTGTTGTTCGTAAGGGCTCATAGCCATACTCCTAAACGTTGACAGCGATATTGCTGCCAAAGAAGTATGAACGATATCGTTGATTGATATGATTAATTGTTGTTTATCAGCAGTTTCTGCCTCAAAGCGGCTTGGTTCAACAAGTCGCTCAAAGTGGACGCAAAACAGTTGGCTTGCGCTCATTCTTCGCTAATTTTAGCCAACAATTTTGCGCCCGTTAGCGAGGCGTTATGAGTACATGGATGAATCGACTATTCGGCAACAATGTAGTAAAAATTGAAGCTCCTCAAGATAGAAGCGAGCTTAAGTTTGTCGTACTTGATGACGACGGTGACTTCGACTCTATCAATGTTCGTTTTTTCAATTCTGACAATTCGCCTATCACAATCGACTTTTCGGATTTATCAATTGGAATGCTTTACGATCCTGATACTGAGTCAATGAATTTAGGTGAATTTGAGTATGTAAAGTCAATAGAAAATGGCTTTGAAATATTTGGTGACTTCGGAATTATTTGGGTATATTGTGATTCAAGCTCACCACAGCTATAAGTACTCATAATAAATAAGGATAGGCGTAGCGCAGCCTGCGCCTTATCTGGTTGTTGAACCAGCCCGACGCTACTTATATATGCAAATATATCAGAAATGATTTTGTGATATGAGTGAGCCATTTTTCAGCTCACTTTTGTTTAGATATGACTCAGCCTTAGTGGCGCATCTATGATGCTTATTACCACTAATACTCTGCTGCATTAACTTGTCTTTTTCTGTTTTTATTACCCTCTACGTTAAATTAGTGCCATTATCCTTATTATCAAATGTGCGACGAGCGTCAGCCAAAGGCGCTTGAGCGAACGATACCCATAAACTGCATCGGTTGTTGACACTGCCGACATAAGCACTGGGCTTTTTTACGCATGATAGGTTCAATGATGCTGAAGTCCAGTTTGCCCGCCATCATCAAACACAATTGTATCTTCTTCAGTTTCTTTCTGGCTCCTCCATGCAATAAGCCGTAATCTCGCACTCGCCGAAAGCCTTTAGGGATAACGTGTTGCAGTATTTGCCATAAGAATGTCAGTACAGGCAAGGTTTTGATTTTCTTTTGCTGAGTTTCACTGTCGGTATAGCGAAAGCTGACTTCAGTATCGGTCGCGTTAATGATGTCTCTGTCAGGTAATACACCACGATACAAATATCGAATTACGGTCAATTTTAACTGTGCTCCAAGAGTGCGATTTGATAAGCGCATTAAAATACTGCTTAAGCTCTTGCTGAGTCAGGTTATCAGGGCAGCGGTCAAAATGGGTGACGATACGCCGAACCGCACGACTGTAACCATCAATGGTCGCAGGGCGCTTGCCTTGTAATGTTAAGTTGGTAAGATGTTGTTCATAAAGAAAATCAAAGCGTTGTTGTTCGTAAGGGCTCATAGCCATACTCCTAAACGTTGACAGCGATATTGCTGCCAAAGAAGTATGAACGATAGCGTTGATTGATATGATTAAATGTTGTTTATCAGCAGTTTCTGCCGCAAAGCGGCTTGGTTCAATAAGTCATTCCAAAGGACAAAAAACAGTTGGTTTTTGCTCCTCCGTCGCTTATTTTAACCAACTACTTTTTGCCTCTGAATGAGGCGTTATGTGCCACCCAGCATCAACCACGTATACAACATTTATGTTGTGTTTATATCATTAACTTTGTTAAACAAACATTGTCATTGGTAAAGTATTCATTTATATTTAACTTGTGTTTAGTGAATAACCCATAATTTTAGGAGAGCTATTATGGCTATTATTGAAAAGTCAAAGACTTCTCGTAAAACAAAGAAAGTGTTAGGTAAATTTAACTATTCCCTTACTGAAATGAAGAAAGCTGTAAACAGTAAGAAATCTGTTGTGCCTAAAATAAATAACGTAAACGATCTGGAAGCTTGGCTTAACGCATAATAATGTCATACATCTTAGAAGCCTCTGAACACTTTAAAAGTAAATTCAAAAACTTCGATAAAGAACCTAAATCTAAACTCACATTTTTCATCAAAACATTTCAAGAAGGTGGCTTTAACTCTATTGATAATGTAATTATTGATGGTTATAAGATTAGAAATAAATCTTCTGATGACGTACCCACAGATGACCCTAATTGGTTAGAGAAAGTGAAGTACGCACAAGAGCACAAACTATGGCATTATCATGCTGGTTTCTACGACTTAGATTGCGAATTAAAGGGTTACGATATATCTAAAGCTGGGGATTTAACATCTCAGTGGGTAATTCATTATCAAAAGTTGTCTGAGAATAATATCAACATAGTAGACGTTACACCTCACCCGATAACAGAGTTACCATCAGAAGATAAACTTGTGTAATCAACCAAGCACATAATAAATAAGGATAGGCGTAGCGCAGCCTGCGCCTTATCTGGTTGTTGAACCAGCCCGACGCTACTTATATATGCAAATATCTCAGAAATAATTTTGTGATGTGAGTGAGCCGTTTTTCAGCTCACTTTTGTTTAGATATGACTCAGCCTTAGTGGCGCTCTATGATGCTTATTACCACTAATACTCTGTTGCATTAACTTGTCTTTTTCTTTTTTTTATTACCCTCTACGTTAAATTAGTGCCATTATCCTTATTATTTGGTGGTTATCTTGTCAGCCAAAGGCAGTAAATCAACAGTTCAAGATATGAACCAACCAAAGGATGTTCAATATCTTGACTTAAGTAAGAATCCAAACCGGAAGGCAGTTAAAGAATATTGGGAAATCAAAAAGAAATTTATCTCTGGTTATCCAACATCTGCCGCAGAAAAAAGGATATCGGGTTGTGTAGATATTCTTGCAGGAATTGATTCCAAAGGTGAATTATCTGCCGCAAAAATAAACAAATCATATCCGGAAGGTATTTTCGATAAACATGCTTTAGCTTCTCTTTCTAAATGGAAGTGGTGCCTACAGAAAATAACTCGTCAGGACAGCCTGTATTACATTTAATTCAATTGGATTTCACCGTTAAGCCCATGAATAAATAAGAGTGAATATACTGCAAATTGCACTCAAGCCGAGCATAGTGCTTGATAATTAGCTTCAGAGAAGCCAAGTATTGCTTAGATTTTTCATATAATATTTCACAAATTCCATTAACGAACACTTGCCTGTTAAGTGAGCGTTAGGTACTCAATCAACCTATGCATAAACTCAAGCAATCAGCGAAACAATTACTGAAAGAGAAGGAAATGAGTGATAACGCTCGTGAGTATAACGCGGAATTCAAAGAATGAAACGCTAACCTCAAATACATAAAAAACCTAGTAAGCAGTAAAACTGATAGCTAAATAACATCAAGTTAAGTCAATTATGTTGTATCTTTAAATGAAGTGAATTTTTAATAGAGCGCCAAAAGCCTATTTCATGATTTCAGTAAAACCGATGCTTTGTATGGAGTGCTTATGCCTTTTTTTATTATTTCATTAATAATACAAGTTGCTTTAGTTGTTCATATTGTCAAAACAGGCCGAAATACAATGTGGATTTGGCTTGTGATTATGTTGCCTTTAGCGGGGGCAATTGCCTATTTTATTATTGAGGTGTTACCCAGTTTGACAGCTACAAGAACGGCGAGAAAAGCGTCTCGAGGCATGGGTAGTTTTTTCAATCCTAATAAATCGTTTAACCAAGCAACAAAAGAATTGGCCGTTTCTGACACGGTTGAGCACAGAATGCATTTGGCAGAAGAATATTTAGAAAAGCTCGAATATCAAAAAGCAAAAGACTTATATGAAAAGTCACTAGTGGGCATTCACGAAGATGATCCTGATCTTATGTACGGATTAGCACGGAGTGAATACGGCTTGAAAAACTATAAGCATACAAAGCAAATCTTGGATGATTTAATTAAGCAGAACCCAAAGTATAAAAATCAGGAGGCTCATTTACTTTATGCTCAATCTAATGAGCAGTTAGGGAAAGAAAATGAGGCACTTGAAGAATATAAAGTTTTGTCTGAGTATTACTCCGGCGCTGAAGCCAAGTATTGCTATGGCAAGCTTTTACAGAAGCAAGGCGACAAAGCTCAAGCTAAGCTTCTTTTTAAAGAGATTATCGAGTACTCGAAACTTTCGACTCGTCATTATAGAGACTTGAATAAAAAGTGGATTTTGCTGGCTAAACAAGAGTTATAATATGTTTTTTTTTAGGTTAAATGATATGAAAGCATCCGCAGTTAGGTTAAAGCCCGGTGAGGATCTCAAACTCTCTTTAGAAAAGTTTATTAAGCGGCATGAAATTCAGGCTGGTTGCATTTTGACTTGTGTTGGGAGTTTAAAAAATGCTTCTCTCCGATTAGCGAATTCAGAGAATATTTTGTCCAAAGAGGGACCGTTTGAAATTGTCAGCCTAGTTGGGACATTCAGCCTAAACGGAAGTCATTTACACATTAGTATATCTGACGATAAAGGTATGGTAATTGGTGGGCATTTGTTAGAAGGCAATAAAATATTTACCACTGCCGAAGTCGTAATTTTAGAGTTAAATAATCACCAGTTCACCAGAAGCTTTGATGAAAACACAGGTTTTGATGAACTGGTAATAAAATCGATTAAAGATTAATTAACTCATGAAAAAGTTACTTGGTTCTTTACCTGATGTGAAATCAACTGTAAAAGTCAATTTATAAATCTTTCCAGCCTTATTATTGGCTTTGTCTTCGTCTGTCTGGTACTGAAAAGGTACCGTTATCACATTACTTGTTAAATTTTCATTTGGAAGTGTTGCTTGAGGATTACCTAATATACTTGTTATTTCTTGTCCAAGTATCTTACCACTCACAAAAATCTGATTGCCTTTAAAGTGACATTGAAGATTGTTTGCTGTGATAGGATAACCTTCCGCCTTGCTTGAGCAAGTATATATCTTGCCATCGACATTTGTACCGTTGTAGGTTGCTGAAAGTGCGTTTGCTGAAAATAAAACAGCACCTGTAAGAATAACTAATTTTAGATTCATTCAAATTAATCCTGTGAATTGAAAACGGGCTAATGCTATCGGAACCCAACAATAAATTAAATTTGAATTATGCGGTTGTTAAGCAAATGTACAGTTTGAAGTGAATTATTTTAGAGTGATTACACTAAAAAACAGCATTATATAAGTATGATGCTGTTTTTGTTTTATCAATTGCTTACAGTAAATGAAAAAATTTTTTTAAATATTTGTTATCTTCTTTTTCTACGTTTTAATATCGATCGGTACCACAAATATTTGATAACGGTATAACCTAAAATAGATGAAATTATACCTAATACAGCACAACCTAATAAGAACGGCGGGCCGATGGTAGCTAGAGATTGCTCTAGCCAATGCCAAGTGAGTTCAAAATGTACTTCTTGGGTTGGGTGATTAAGAATTTTCGTGCCAAGCCAATATGCGCCATAAAATAAGAATGGCATGGTTGCTGGATTGGTTAACCATACCAGTGCTACTGATAAAGGAAGGTTGACATTAAAAATGATGGCTGCACCTGCAGCGAGAATCATTTGAAAGGGCACTGGAACCCATGCGAAAAACAGCCCGACAGCAAATGCACCTGGAGCTGATTTACGATTTAAATGCCACAAATTTGGGTTGTGAAGTAACTTTCCGAAAATTTTTAAATGCTTATGATCTCGTATGGTATTCGGATCAGGCATGTATTTTTTAATTAATTTCTTTGGCATAGGTCAAATTGCTGTTTAAATAGAAAACTATGAATCGTTTTATGTTTGGCTTTTGTGCCACATCATTATCAGCGATTTTCTGGCCATCACTGCTGCCGTTTGCTTATGTTGCTCCAGGAGTAGTATTGCTACTTATTGCACTCATGCGTAAAGCATGGGTGCTTTCTGGTGCAATGATATCCATTCTCTGGATATCCAGCTTTACGCACTTGCTATTAAATTATCAAACTAATTCAACCACAAACACGATAAACGTTCGTGCCGAAATCATAGCACTTGTGAATCAGGAAAACGAATGGATATCGGCAGATATTCGTTTAATTAATCAGAATTTAATGTTGAAACCCAATCAATTCATGAGAATTTATTGGCGAACAACCAATCCGGCCCAACCTGGGCAAGTCTATGATTTCAAATTAAAACCGAAAAGTATTACTAATGTATTAAACCAAGGAGGGTTTAATCAGCAAAAACATTTCTTGAGTCGGCATATTATTGGACGAGGGAATGTAAAACAAGCGGTTTTAGTTTCTGAACACTTCAGCTTACGAAATATGTTGAGAGAAAAGCTCAAAATGCAATTAACTAAATTAAATAACAGTGATCTAATGTTAGCGTTGCTATTTGGTGATAAAACACAGTTATCATCAGATCGTTGGCAGCAATTACGGCACAGTGGAACAGGGCATTTAATTTCAATATCAGGGCTGCACCTCTCTATAGTCGGCGGTTGGACTCTAATTATCTCATTGTATTTATTATCACAATTAGCGCCCAGCTTCGGTTTAAGGAATTACTATATATCAGTAGCATTAAGTGTGATAACAGCACTTACTTATGCTTATTTAGCAGGTTTTTCTATCCCAACTCAACGGGCCTTGATTATGTTGACGGCGGTACTGGGTTTGAGTGTATTTCAACGATATTCATCTTCATGGGAGCGGTTGTTATTAGCGCTATTTCTTGTACTGTTTATTGATCCCCTTGCAATGTTAAGTTCTGGTTTATGGCTCTCATTCCTTGCGATTAGTGTGATTTTATTGAGTGTTGATTATTTATTGAAAAGTCATGACAACTGGAGTGATACTTCAATGAACTCAAAAATAAAACAGCTCATTTTTGTTCAGTTCAGCATCTCAGTTGTTTTAGGTGTCGTAGGTTGCCTTTTATTTGGTGGTGCAAGTTTGCATTCCATTTGGGTAAACCTAATTGTTGTACCGCTTTTCAGTGTGCTCGTTATTCCTATCACTCTCGTGGGCTTTTTCATTTGGTGTTTTGGTTTAACTTTTTCGAGTCAATGGTTAGTTGGGCTACATTTGGCTGACTGGTGTTTATCTGTTTTTTCGATGCTGATCATTTGGGTCGACAAGTTACCTTGGAGCTGGGTTATTCCTGCTGAGCATCTAGTACCTCCTTTTATTTTGATGGTTATGGGTTTGTTTGGTTTTTGGGGATTAAGGTTTTCCCGCAAAAGATGGTTTTGCCTTTTGTTTATGGCACCAATGTGTTTGCAATTGCTTGCTCGCCATTACGACACAAAAGACGAATGGCGTCTGCATATGCTTGATGTAGGTCAGGGCTTAGCAATGGTGATTGAGCGCAATAACCGAGCTGTAATTTATGACACAGGGGCTCGTTATGGCGATTTTAGCTATGCACAAAGAAGTGTCGTTCCTTTTTTGCAAGCAAGAGGGTTGAGTCAGGTCGATACAATCGTCATCAGTCACGGCGATAATGATCACAGTGGCGGCTTGGAAGTGCTAAAGCAGCATGCGCCCAATACAGAGATTGTTTTCGATAGCGATAAAGTGAAGGCTCGATCTTGCAACCCAAGAACGGAAATATGGCAAGGGTTAAGATTTGAGTTTATGTGGCCAATCACGCCAATTGATTCAAATGATGGGTCGTGCGTTTTAAAGGTTACTGATGGAGATCAAAGTGTATTATTGACAGGCGACATTGAAAAATACGCCGAACAAGAGTTACTTAAGTTAGGTTTAGATTTGAACAGCACTGTGATGCTTGCCCCACATCATGGCAGTAAAACGTCATCAAGCGAGGCTTTTATTGCTGCGGTCAAACCTGAAGTTGTACTAGCCGCAGCGGGTTACCAAAACCACTGGGGATTCCCAAAATCAGAAGTCGTGAGGCGTTATAAACTGTTTTCAGATAAGATCTATGTTTCTGGTAATTCAGGACAAGTCACGCTCACTTTTAATGCAAGTGGACTTGAAATCATGCAATATCGTACAGATATTGCACCATATTGGTATAACCAACTGTTTAAGTTTGCTGAGTTTAGGTAGAATAGGGCTTTATTTTTTATGCCAGCATTTTCAATGACAACATCTACAGAACAACCGCTAGGTCCCGTTTTTAAAAGATTAATGCGTTATCTGTTGCCAATGAAGGCAATGTTTATCGTCGCAGTACTTGCTTTAGCTACTTACGGTATTGTCGATGTTACATTCATGTATTTTATTAAACCCTTTATTGATGAGGGGTTCTCGCAACCTTCGGCAGTCGCTAACGTTGCTGGTGATATTTTACCAACGAGTCAGGGCTTTAATAGCAATAATGAAATGCTGATGAAAGCACCATTTTTTGTGGTTGGAATGTTCTTTATCCGAGGTGTGGCGAATTTTGTTTCGACATATTGCATTTCTTATATGAGCTCCCAGTTGATCATGACTATGCGTCAGCAAGTGTTCGATCACTACCTTAATCTTCCTGTGAGTTATATTGACCGTGAAAATACCGGTAACCTAATTTCGCGCGTTACGTTTGATACAGAGCAAATTGCTCGAGCATCCGGCAGTGCATTGATTTCTATGGTACGTGATACAGTTACTGTCATTGGTATGCTGGGTATGATGTTCCATTTGTCTTGGAAACTGTCGATTTGTATTTTGGTTATTGGTCCACTCATTGGTGTGGTTGTTACAGTTGTAAGTCGCCGATTTAGAAAAGTATCTAAGCAAATTCAATCTGCTATGGGCGGTGTTACTGCAGCAACAGAGCAGATGCTGAAAGGGCATAAGAACGTATTAGCTTTCGGTGGACAGAGTACAGAAAAAGAACGTTTTTCTAAAATAAATAACACTAACCGTCAGCAAAATATGAAGTTAGCTGTCGCACAGGCAATTAGCCAACCTGTCATTATGATCATTGGTTCATTTGCATTAGCTTTTGTCCTTTATGCTGCAAGTTTTGACAGTTTAATGCATGAGTTAACTGCAGGTACGTTTGCTGCTGTTATTGCTGCAATGTTGGCGATGCTTCAACCAATTAAAAATCTGTCTCGCGTTAATGCTGAGTTTCAGCGTGGCTTAGCTGCGTGCACTACGGTATTTGAATTGCTGGACAGAGCACCTGAAGCTGATGAAGGTAAGTACGACATCAAACGTGCAAAAGGGCACCTTGTTTTTGATAACGTGAACTTCCGCTATCCAGAGCAAGAAAGTTTAGCGCTTAAAGGCGTTAATTTTGATGTGCAACCTGGTAAGACAATTGCCTTGGTTGGACGCAGTGGTTCAGGTAAGTCGACCATGGCGAGTTTAATTACTCGTTTTTATTCGGGGCTTGAAAAAGGTGATATTACACTCGACGACGTTAGTGTTAATGATTACTCACTTGCTTCGTTAAGAAGTCAGATTGCGCTTGTTTCACAGCAAGTAACCTTATTTAACGATACCATTGCCAGTAATATTGCTTATGCTTACCCTGGGCAAGTTACACGAGAGCAAATTGAGGAAGCAGCTCGCTTAGCACATGCGATGGAGTTTATTGAAGAGCTTCCTAATGGCTTAGATACCATGGTTGGCGAAAACGGAGTTTTACTCTCTGGTGGCCAGCGTCAGCGTATCGCAATTGCGCGTGCAATGTTACGTAATGCGCCTGTGCTGATTTTAGATGAAGCGACGTCTGCACTAGACACTGAGTCTGAAAAAGCAATTCAAATGGGACTGGACAACTTACGTCATAATCGTACTTCTGTTGTCATTGCGCATCGTCTTTCTACGATTGAAAATGCTGATGAGATCTTAGTTATTGAGCGAGGTGAGGTGATTGAACGTGGAACCCACAGCTCGTTAATTGAAGAAGATGGCCATTACGCTAAGCTCTATTCAATGCAATTCAGCGCATAGGCATTTAGATGCAAGGATTCGTGAATAAGATCTGGTATCAAGGGCATTGGTTGCAATGGGTATTGTTGCCCTTGTCTTGGTTATTTGGGCTTATTACTGTCATTAGAGTGAGTTTATTTAAACTTGGTTTAAAAAAGCAGACTCAGCTTCCCGTTCCAGTGATTATTGTTGGCAATATTACTGCTGGAGGAAGTGGTAAAACACCAATGGTGATTTATCTGATCGAACTGCTTCGTTCACACGGGTATAAACCTGGCGTGATTAGCCGAGGTTATGGCTCTAATGCTGTAGGTGAAGTGTCTGTAACCAATACACATTCAGCAAGTGATGTAGGTGATGAGCCGGCAATGATTTATCAACGTACAAAAGTACCATTTGTTGTTGGCGCTCAACGTTCGAAGGCCGCACAACAATTATTAAATGACTTTGATGTTGATATTATTATCAGTGATGACGGTCTACAACATTACGCTCTAGCTAGAGATATCGAAATTGCCATTGTTGATGGTATTAGACGACTTGGAAATAATCGACTTATTCCTGCCGGGCCATTACGTGAACCAAAAACACGTTTGTCATCAGTTGATTTTGTTGTTGTTAATGGCGGAAACTCGGAAGATAATGAGTTTTCGATGCAGTTAAAGCCAAATAGACCTATTTCGTTGAGTGATGAGAGTCAAAAACTCTGTAAAAATAATGTAGTAGCATTTGCTGGAATCGGGAATCCACAGCGTTTTTTTGATACTTTAATTCAACAAGGTTTTGAACTCGAAGAAACTGTTGAGTTTGAAGATCACCAAAAATACACTCAAATTCAAATTTCATCTATTTCAGATAGTTTACCGATTATAATGACTGAAAAAGATGCTATAAAATGTAAAGATTTTGCTCAATCCAATTGGTGGTATTTACCTGTTGATGCAAAATTACCGTCTAATTTTGATAAAGAGTTGCTTGAGCGGCTTACGAATAAAGATTAAGGAATTATATATGGCTTTTGATAGCAAATTACTCGAAATTGTTGCTTGCCCTGTATGTAAAGGTAAATTGGATTTTGATAAACAAGAGCAAAAACTTATCTGTAAGGCGGATAAACTTGCTTATTCGATCACCGAAGGGATACCAGTGCTTCTAGCCGATAAGGCAGAAAAATGGGACGAGAAGAAATAATACCAATTACTGTAATTGGTATAAGATCCATTTCAGGGAGTTCGAAGCACCACATTGTTGGTGCTTTTTGTTTTTTACTGTGCTCAATTACCGTGCCTTTTTCACCTTTCTGAACTAGAACTGAATAGCGGTTAATTCAAGTTTGAATGACATTTCTTAGATCATTTAATGTTAGCTAAACGTTCGATAAACCCACTGTAGTATGAATGAAAAACTCACATTCCAAGAAAAGTTAGATCATGAACTGAAACTGCATGAAGGTGACAGAGTTTCAACTTTTGAGTATGAAGATCAGAAGTATTGGTTAAAACAAACTGAGCAAGTGTGTGGGATCATGAAGTTACTAAAGGGTGATGCCAATAGAGCTTTACGCAGAGAAGTATGTAAAATCTGTAAGCTTGAACGTAGACATGCCCCTGTTCCTCATATTGTGTGTAAGCAAAAAAATCTAGAAAAGTCTTACTTTGTCATTGAAGATTCAGGTAAAACGTTAAAAGACTGGCTTAACGATCCTGATTGTAACTCGGAGCAGTTAAAGCAGATTTTATTTGATTCTGCAAAAGCGTTAGCCGAACTTCATCTACTGAAGTTTGCTCATGGCCGTCCTGCATTAAGGGATATTTGTTGGCGAAATGGCAAAGTTACCTTTATTGACTTTGAATCCAACATTGCACACATGCCTGTAGAAGAGCGACAAGTGAGAGATCTATTCGTCTTCATTCATAGTTTATATCGATATCTTGGCGTTAATGTTACGTTCATTGACGGTGTCATTAACCACTATCGAAAAGTCGGTGGTGAAGCGGTTTGGCAACAAAGTCAGCAGCAAATTAGAAAATGGCAATGGCTGTATTATTTGGCTTATTTATTTCGTTTTAAAGGTGGTCGAGATATAAAACCGATTTATTGGGTGCTGAAACACTTTAAAGAAGCGCCTCGTGTACGTTCAGCTGAAGAAGTGGGTGCTTAACACACCCATTTTGTTATTACTGATTGCTCAAGTCTTCATAGAGTGTATTAATCCATTTATCTTCTGTAATAAAGCGCCAACTCCACGGCTTTAATTTTGAAGGTAACCCTGATTTTTTGATTTCAGTAATCGTCTTTTTTGCCGCAATTTGTTGCTCCATCCAATGGATACTTTCATCCATCATGAGCTTGAACTTCATTAAGTCTTTTTTTGTTGCAAGGGCTCCATGACCAGGAATGACTTTCGTTTTATCAGTAATGATGTTTAATACATGAGCGACGTTGTCTCTATAACCTTTGACAGAACCCCCACCTTTAAGATCAACATAAGGGAAGTGATCTTTAAAAAATAAGTCTCCCATGTGTACCACACTCAAATCGTCCCATACAACAACGCTATCACCATCAGTATGTCCAGGCTTAAGGTGAACTACTTTTAAAGTATCGTTATTGAAGTGGATGGAAATGCCGTTGTCGTAAGTGATAACAGGAAGTGCTTTGGCATCAATGTCTTTATTTGATTTTAATCGCTTGAGAACATTATGGTGAGCCATAATAGTACCGTGTGCCCCAAAATGTTCGTTGCCACCGACATGATCGCCATGATAGTGAGTATTGATGATGTATTTAGGTGAACCTTGCTTGATTTTGGCCAGTTCGTTCTCAATTTTATCTGCTAACGGAGCGAATTGATCATCAATAATCAGAATACCATCCTCACCAGCTGATACGCCGATATTTCCACCCGAACCTGTGAACATATAGGTCGACTTTGATAGTTGCTGAGAGCTGATTGTTACGTCGTCGAAGCGGCTGTTTGCTTGTGATGATAGGCTAAATAGATAAAATGTGAGTAGCGTAATCATTGCGTTTTTCATACTTTTCCTTGTTGTTTTATTGTTATTAACTGAATAAGAAAGCATTTAAATGAGTTTTATTTCATAGGTTTGATAGCATATAGAATAAAGACAAAATCTAACAGAGCCTTTAATTATCCAATAGAATTCCTCAAGTTTAAGCGCTTTAGGATTTCATATGATGAATCGATATTTATTGTTAGCTTTGGTAGGTTTTGTTCCTTTCGTACAAGCACAAATTAATTGTGAAGCTACGTACCGCTATTTTGATGGCTCGAATTGGCAAACGAAAACTCAAAAGCTTGAAGAAACTTATAATGCAGGAAATATTCGGGCATTAGAGGCTCAAAGAAGTGAAGCTTATTATTCGGTTAATATTAATACTCAAGCAGTCATTAAACATAAACCTGATATAACATTAACGATTTCTCTCCCACCTAATTACCTATACGGTACTACATCAGAGTTTTCTAGCCAAAATGGTTCAAGTTATTTGTTAGCCTATAGTAAAAAGGGAGCAGACATGAAGGTTGAATGTAATAAACCTTAATAATTATATTTTCTCTCAAAAAAGAGGATGCGTTTGCATCCTCTGGCATTTTAATTAAGACGGTAACCATCTCAACCAGCGTTTAGAAATGTGATTCGACTTCTCAAGCTGAATCCCTGCTTTATATCTCATGCGATATAAGGCCTGATAACACAAAGGTACAAGATATAAACTGGTGATAGTTGAGAATGCTAAACCACCGATAATCGCAATTGCCATTGGTGAGTATGGCGGGCCCCCACCACCGATTTTGGTTTCACCGAGTGCAAGAGGTAATAAACCAAGAATGGTGGTACTTACCGTCATTAATACTGGACGTAAACGTGTAATACACACCTGACTAATGGTTTCTGTAAGCTTATTGAGCTTAGGTTGCATTTGATTAATCTGATCAACCAGTACAATTCCGTTGTTTACTACGACTCCAATTAAGATCAATATCCCGATCATCGCCATAACGCCCATAGAATTACCACTGAACATCATCGCCCAAAAAACGCCTGTTATCGAATATAGAATTGAGGTGATGATGGCCGTTGGTAACAACAATGATTCAAATAGCGCTGCCATGACAATATAAATCATTGCAACAGCCAGAATCATATTGGTCAGCATAATGGCTTGATCTTCATTTTGACGCTCAAAGGCGCCACGTAATGAATATTTATAACCATGCGGGAACTGGATTGAATCTAGTGCTTCGGTGATTTTCTCCTGTGCATCGTCCACTGAAATCTCGTCCATACTCGCACCAATATTTAATGCCGTTTGACGGTCATAGTGACGGATGGTTTCCAGACGAGGCTGGGTCTTTATCGTCGCTAAATTATCCAAAGTGTATACCCGTTCACCAATTTTGATGACAGGGAGCTCTTTTAATTTATCTAACGACTTTTGCCAGCTTTTATCATAAGCCAGTTCAATGCGTAACTCACCACTTGGATCATGACGGTATGAACGCAGCTGTGTACCACGCAATGCAAGAGAAATATTTCGGGCAACTTGGCGTAATTCCACTCCAAGACGTGAAGCCATCACCGGATTAATGATAATCACCACTTCTTGCTGACCGGTGCTGAGTTCAGAGCGAACATCAACCAAACCTTCAATATTTTGGATTAGCGGTATCACTTGCTCGCTGATTCGAATCAGCTCGCTGGTTGAGCGTCCGGTAAGTGAAATACGAACACCGTCGTTATCTCTTCCCCAGCCAAACTGAGGCTTAGCAATACTGAATTTAGGAAATCCTTCACGTATCTCTTCTTTCAGTTTTTTTAGATCAGCTTTGGTATCCTTTTTTAAAATTAATGTGGATTGTGCTCGATCAGGGTTGTAATAACTGTACACCGAGTCAATATGGAATTTATCTTGATTGGCGTATAGATAGTCTTCCATTTCAGAGACTAAGGACTCGACAACTTCAACGGTATGTCGCCCCTCAATCATGTAATTGATGAAGAGGCGATCTGAGTTTTCTCCACCACCGTCATTACCTTGAATTACACCAAGTGGTAGTGCCGTTGAAACCAGAATTAAAATAGCGATAAAGCCTGAAAGTTTAGGTCTAGTGAGCACCCAAGATAAGCTTTTATGATAAGCGTTTTGTAGTTTGTCGCTTTCTTTTTTCGGCTTTGGCTTGAAGTTAAGCTTCCTGATCATGAGTGGTAACAAGGTTTTTGAAACCAATAATGACGCTAAAAGAGATACACAAATTGCAATTGAGACATGTTCTAAGAACACAGTAAGCTCAACTTTCACCCCGAAGATATTGGGCAAAAACACTACAGCAGTAGTTAAGGTTCCAGCCATAACTGCAAGGGCAACTTTATCAACGCCCGATAAAATGGCTTGAGTAGCGGGTGTATTAGCTGGTTCATTTTCACGCTCCTGCAACACACTTTCAGTGATCACGACGGCGTTATCAATCAACATACCAATGGCAAGCAGTAACCCCATCATGGATAGGATATTCAAGCTGTAACCTAAGAAGTACATGACTGCGAGTGTCATACAAATCGAGATTGGCACAGAAGCGACAATGACCATGGTGAGTTTTAAGTCACGCAAAAATAAGTACAATACACCGAACGAAAGTAGGGCACCGATTAAACCTGAAATCAGTAGATCTTTCAGTGATGATTTAACACCAAAAGCTTGGTCTTCCATGATGTAAAGCTTGATGCCACTGAATTGCGGGTCTTGCTTTACGGCATTGATAACCTTGATCACTCTGTTTGATACTTGTACTAAGTTAGCACCAGATTCTTTAAATACATCCAAACCCACAGCGTATTTTTTATCAAGATGGCGGCCTTCTTCAGCTTCTGGTAATGCAAAACTTACGTTTGCAACATCAGCTAAACGGAGAGATGGGGTGAGCCATAAATTACGAATGGCCTCTAGAGATCTGAATTCACCTTGTGGCGATACTTGATAGACTTTGTTGTTACTGCGTAAATTGCCTGCATTAATCACAAAATTTTCCGCTGCCAGTTTACGATTTAACTCCGCAACGGGCATGCCTGATGCCAGTAACCTATCGACATCAATACGAACTTCGATTTGCTTTTGCTCGACACCATACAAACTGACTTGTGACACTCCGTCAATGCGCTCTAGCGGTTTTTTAAGTTGTTTGTCGAGTAAATCAAATGCACCAGATAATTCACGTTGGCTTGATAAACGAATATTGAGCACTGGCATGTCAGACGTTGAGAACTGTTGAACAAAAATACGCTCCACATCATCCGGTAATAAGTGACTGACAGCATCGATTTTTTCACGAGCCTCTAGCCCTTTACTTGCTACGTTTTCGCCCCATTTCATATCAAGACGAATATTCACACCGTTTTGGTCTGACCATGAACGCATTCTGTCGATGCCTGTCATAGTCGCTAAAGACTCTTCAAGTACTTGAGTTACTTCACGCTCCACTTCAGCAGGTGATGAACCTCGATAAGGCACATTGACATTGATTTGTGGAATATCAATACCCGGAAACATCTCCAATGGCAGCAGTCTCGTTGCCGCCATTCCGAATAACAGAATGGCGATAAAAAACATGCTGGTGGTTACAGGGCGTTTAATCGCAAGTTTAGTAATGCTCATTATGCGCCCTCCATTACTGGTTCTAGTTGTTCTTCTTTATCGAACTGCTTTCTGTCAAATAGAGCATATAAAACTGGAATGACAACTAAAGTAAGCAGAGTCGATAAAATCAAACCGAAAATCACCGTAATCGCCATTGGAGCACGAATCTCACTTCCATCACCCAAGCCTATCGCCATAGGTAATAAACCTAATGACGTTGTCATTGTGGTCATCATAATTGGGCGTAGGCGAGAGTGAGCTGCTTCTTTAATGGCTTCTAGCTTGTCTGTACCGTCAGCACGTAACTGATTAATGCGGTCAACCAATACAATGGCATTGTTCACCACGATACCCGCCAACATGATTAAGCCGATAAATACAATTACGCTTAAATGAGTTTGGGTAATGAACAGGCCGAAGATACTGCCTGTTACTGCCATAGGTACGGCAATCAAAATCAGCAGTGGATGTAATAACGACTCAAACTGACTCGCCATCACCAAATAAACTAAGAATACTGCCAGTAATAATGCAATTTGCAATGAACGGAACGAGTGTTCCATTTCTTCGTTTTGTCCACCAATACGAGCTTGGATAGAAACTGGAATGTTTTGAGCATCCATCACGGCTTTCGCCGCAGTAACTGCATCAGCTAGGTCACCATAACCTAAATTCGCCGACACTATCGCCACACGTTGTTGTGCAACACGGCTGATTGCAGATGGACCAAGCTGAAGATTAACTTCAGCTACAGCGCTTAATGGAATAGGGCGGTCACCATCAGGATTGATGATCATTGAACCGATGTCACTGATTTGATTGCGCTCTTCTTGTTGGCTTCTTACGAGAATATCAACTTTACGATCTCTCACATTGTATTGACTGGCTACCGTACCACCAATACGTTGTGCAATACGGTTAGCAATAGTTGGCGTATCCATACCAAGCGCCGCAATGCGTGCATGATCAAATTCAATGCTGAGCTCAGGTTGACCATCTCGTAAGCTGGTATTTAAGTCAGTAAAACGATTCGATTCTGAAAGGGCTCCGATTAATTTATCAGCCGTTGTTTTCAGTTGATCAATATCATAGCCACTCAATTCAATCTCAAGCGGTGTTTTGAAGCTGAATAACTCTGGATGTTGGATCTTGGCATCTAACTCAGGAATTAAACGAGTCTTTTTACGCAAAATTTCACTGACTTCTTCATAGCCGTTACTGTTGTTAAGTACAACCTGTAAACGCCCCCAGTTTTCGCCACCACGGCTGGTATCAGAGGTCATTAAACCACCGCTGCCAGCTTGGCTGTATAAATGTTTAACTTGTGGATGACCCGTTACAGAGGTTGCAAGTTGTTGCAGTACACGATCTGTTTGTGAAACTTCGGTACCTGGCGGTAATTGCACCTCAACATAAAACTCACCTTGGTTCATTGGTGGAATTAACTCCATACCTAGCCGAGGTGCGAGACTACCTGCGGCAGCAGAAATAACAATCGCAATCGTCAGGCTTAACCACTTATGTGATAGCGCACCGTTTAAAAGAGTATGATAACTGCGTTCTAAACCACGATATATCCAGTTAAATGCAATGATGATGGGTTTAAGGATCATTCCTGAAAGCCAAGCAATCAGCTTCCCCAGAGTCAAAGTAAAGGTCAGTAAAAATGCTGGAACAATGCTAAAAAGAAGAACAAACGGAAATAGCAGTATTTTTTTACTGTAAAAACCAAACTTACCTAATTTAGTGTTTGGAACTGATTCTTTTTCTACTTCTTGATGTTGAGGTGCTTTTAATCCTTCTCTTGACGCAAGCATCGGAATCGCTGTCAGCGCAACCAATAATGAAGCTAATAGGGCAAAGGCAACGGTTAAGGCTTGATCTGAAAACAGTGCACCTGCAATGCCATCAACAAAGACCAAAGGTACGAATACTGCCAAAGTGGTTAACGTCGATGCAAAAATTGCGCCTGAGACTTCTTTGGTCCCCGTGATAGCTGCCTGAACACGGCTCATGCCTTGTGCTTTACAACGGTCAATGTTTTCTAATACGACAATGGCGTTATCCACCAAGAGGCCAACCGCAAGTGCGATTCCACCTAGTGACATAATGTTTAAACTAATGCCTGAGAAGAACATCATATTGAACGTTGCGATAACCGATAGCGGAATAGAAATAGAAATAATCAGGGTTGGAACAATGTCACGTAAGAAAAGATAAATAACCAGCATCGCCAGCAAACTACCAATCAAGGCAGCTGAGGTAACTTCATTTATGGCACTTTCAATAAATTCTGACTGATCGTAAATCAGTTTAACTTCACCCAGATTAGGGTTGCTATTCAGAGTATCGATTTCAGCTTTTAAACGCTTAGCGACGGCGACGGTATTAGCATCGCCTTCTTTATAAATGGCAAGTTCAATAGACTCTTGATTACCTATACGCGTCATATCACTGCGTTCTTTAAAAGCATCAGTGATTTCGGCGACTTCAAATAAACGAACGAGTTTTTGGGCATCACGATATACAATTACTTGTCCGAGTTCGTTCAAGTTATTGAATTGATTTAATGTCCGAACCAAATATTCTTTGTTGCCTTGAACAACCTTGCCGGCTGATAAATTCAAGTTTTCGGCCGCAATGCGATTTCTGATTTTTTCAGCATTCAGATTCAACTGAGCCAGTTTATCTTGGTCGAGCTGTATGTGAACTTCTTGTTCTAAGCCGCCAGACAAGCGAACAGAAGCAACACCTGATAGAGCTTCAAGTCGACGCTTCAACTCTTCTTCGCCATAGGTACGCATTTGCTTAAGTTTGCTGTCAGAAGCATCGGGTACTGATAACGCCAAACGCATGATCGGATCTAAGTTTGGATTAAAGCGAAGCAGCAAAGGTTTTTTAACGTCTAGTGGTAGCTCAATGGTGTCGAGTTTCTCACGAGTATCCAAACTCGCTAAATCCATGTCTGTGCCCCATTCAAATTCTAGGACCACATCAGACATACTGGCACGAGAAACTGAGCTGACTTTTCGCAGCCCTTTAACGACACCAACTGACTCTTCGATGGGCTTGGCTATCAGTTGTTCAACTTCGACTGGGGCAGCTCCGGCATATAAAGTACGAATGGTTAGGGTTGGGTAACTCAAGTCAGGAAGGAGCTTCACGGCAAGGCGTGAAAAGCCTACCATCCCAAACAAAATAATGGCCAGCATAAACATCCAAACGGTAACAGGCCGTTTAACTGACGTAGCGATAACAGACATAGAGTGATTCCTTTTGCTTAAACTTTATTCTTATTGCTATGTCGTCGTGCCCGAAGGATGTCAGGCACGACAATTCGCTTATTTAGCTGCAATTTTCGTTTCGGTAGGGTTTATGACTTCTACATCTGATTGATCTTTAAGGTTGTGTTGTCCGCGGATAACGATTTCATCACCTTGATTTACACCGTTAGTGATTTCCACAAGGCCATTTTGCTGATAGCCAACTTTTACATCGTTAAGTTGTGCTTTACCTTCATTGACAGTATAGATAGCGTAGCTGTTGTCTTGGTTGATTAATGCGCTATAAGGTACAACGGTGACATCGGTATGAGTGTCGTATTGAAGTTCGGCACGCGTAAACATACCTGCTTTAAACTTGTCTTCTGAGTTAGGTAATAACAGGGTTACCTTGAAGGTACCACTTTCAGCGTCTACAACAGGACTGATACGTATCACTTTAGCTATAGAAGCATACTGGCTATTCAAGTTGCTTGTGATGGTTGCATTCTGGTCAAGCTTTAAACTCGCCAATTGTTGCTCAGGAAGGTGAACAATACCGTGAAGTTCATTCTGGCGAACGACATAAAACAGCGGTTCAAACTCTTTAACCATGTTGCCTGCTTTAACGTGGCGTTTGGCTACTACGCCATCTATCGGCGAGCGAACCTCACTTTCTGTCAACTGAAGCTTAGCAAGATCTCGCTGGGCTTTTGCTGCTTGGAGGTTGAACTCAAGCTTAGATATCGCATCTGCGCTGACAAATTGCTTATTCGTCATTTTGTTTAGACGGTTGAGTTCTTGCTCAATCACTTTAACGTTTGCTTGAGACTGTTGGTATTGATAAAGCTGACGTCTAGCATCAATCGTTGCTAAAAGTTGGCCTTTTTTAACTTTGTCGCCTTCTTCAATATGGAGCTTTTCAATTAGACCTGCTACACGAGTAACAACCTCTGCTTCTTCTGGTGCTTCTAGCGTGGCTGTCGTGCTATAGAAAGAGCCTACATTTCCTGTACTAACTAAAGCCGTTTCGACAGGAATCGCATAGATTTCTTCTTTCTTCTCTTCAGCTTGATTTTGACTACATGCTGTCAATGCACCAGCTAACACAACTGGTAGGAGAATGGTTAATTTGCCCAAGTTTTTCATTTTTCCAAATCCCTTGCTCATTAGAGTTTTCTTAACTGATGACTAATAAGCTAGGAGTATGCCAAACTTAAAATGCATAGTTATTACAGTTGTTTAATGTAAATTTAGGCCGGTTTAAGCTAATGCTGGTTAGCTGCAATGTTAGTTATTTAGTGAGATTGTTAAAAAGGTGGGAAATCTAACTAACTTAAATTGAGGCAAATTAAATAAGGCACCAAGAAAGGTGCCTGAATAAAAAAGTTAATGCATTTGGTTGTTCAGTTGCTCAACGACAATTGACCAGTCAGCATCTTCATGGATAAGTTGATGTAAAAGTTGAGCTTGAGAAACACTCCAGAAACTGGCATTTTCAAGCCGAGTAGTTTTATTCAGAGGTGAATGCAGTTTAATGAAATTCTCAATTTCTTTAGGTTCACTGTCTAAACCGAGTTGTTGAAACAAGGTTGTCATATTGTGTGCTATTGATTCCATGGTGTGTTCTCAACGTCATTTGATATGGCAACTTCAGATTACACATCAACTGGATTGTTACATAGTCAACTTAGATTTAAGTTATTCAAAATAGTTTGGTAAGCATTAACATTATTAAATTGTTTATAATTTAAATCTACTTGTTGGCTTAACAACGATGCAATGATAATTCCTCTTGCTGCTGAATCACCTCCAGCCATTACGTTTTGAGTCATGGCTTCATTAAAGTCGTTTTCGTGTTTCAACAGAATTTGAATCACGCCAGGTAATGATGAATTTATCGAACAATCAACGCCAAAGCTGCTGAGCGCCTTCTGTGAATCTTGTTCTTTGGCATCAATGCCTTTATGAATAAGGCTTTTAATCGTGGACTCGGGCAGGGAATGATATTGATTTAATAATGCATCAGCTATCGAACGTCCAGATAGCATGTTTAAAGCGACTTTTGCAAAATATATTACAGCATCAGTTACGTCGGGGTGGTTATGCAGAGCAGTAGTCAGTTCGGTGACTTTCGATAAACGCATCTCTTGTTCTGCGTAATATGAAAAGAGTAATGCAAAAAAAGCGGCGCCAGCGAGGTCATTACTTTGAGAGCCAACAGGGTCTTCGTGATTAGCGGCAATATTTTCCAAGGTTTTCTTACTTGCACCATCGATATAACCCTGATATTGAGTGATAAAAGCACACCATTCAGTTTTAAACGTTTGTAATTCAAAACCGTTATTTCTATGAAAATGCTTAAGCATAAAAAGCATTAGATCGCCATAATGAGTCAAGTCACCTTTGCGTTTTCCTTTATGGTAACTATCGGATAAAGGTGCAGTTACTTCTGTTATGTGACCAAATTTATCTTTGATTTTGGCTAGACCGTATATCCAGTGTGGACCAAGGGCGAAAGCATCGCCGTAAAAAGCAGCCATGATCATTGTGTTAGTTCTACCTAAGGCATCCATTTTAAACTCCAAAAATAAAAAGGCGTCTACATAGTGGCGCCTTTGGTTGCCTAGTTCAAATAGCAATTATTCCTGAGTGTTCTTAAGCTCTGATGCTAAAGTTCCTCGATCGGCCTTAGGTAGAAGCAAGTTCATTAAAATACCAACCACACCACATAAACTGATGCCTGTTAAACTAAACTGAGCGGAACCCACAGACATGCCACCAATACCGAGAACAAGGATAGTCGCAACAATGCATAGATTTCGCTGATGGCTTAAATCAACATTGTTCTTGACTAAGCTGCTCATTCCTACTGCTGCAATTGAACCAAAGAGAAGAATCAAAATACCGCCCATTACTGGAGTTGGAATTGATTGCAATAATGCTCCTAACTTACCACAAAATGCCAGTAGAATCGCAAAGCACGCAGCCCAAGTCATGGTGACGGGATTGAAGTTTTTCGTCAGCATCACTGCACCAGTAACTTCTGAATAAGTCGTATTAGGTGGTGCGCCAAAACAAGCGGCGACACTGGTAGCAATACCATCACCAGTTAGCGTTCTATGTAAACCTGGTTTCTTCACGTAGTCTTTGCCTGCAACATTACCAATAGCAAGTACATCACCAATATGTTCAATAGCTGGAGCAATGGCGACGGGTAACATAAATAAGATGACTTGCCAGTTAAACTCAGGTGCAACAAAATTTGGCATAGCAATCCACGCCGCTTCGGTAACTATAGAGCCGTCCAACATTCCCAATGTGGCAGCCGCAATAGAGCCAACAATAATGCCGCACAAAATTGGAATGAGACGGAACAATCCTTTGGCTAAAGTGGCTACCAAAAGTGTCGTAACTAGGGCTAGCATGGAAACAATAAGTGCATCTTGGTAAGGGAATAGTTCAATTGAACCGTCTCCTGATTTCCCCATGGCCATTTGCACGGCCACAGGGGCTAAACTTAAACCAATTACCATGATCACTGGGCCAACAACAACTGGGGGTAATACTTTTTCTAAAAACGCAGTACCTCGCCATCTAACGAACTGACCTAAGATGAGATAAGTGAATCCAACAGCAATTAAGCCACCCATTGTTGGTGCCATGCCCCAGGTTTGGATACTGAATGATATTGGCGCGATAAAAGCAAAAGAAGAAGCCAAGAAAACAGGCACCATTCTTTTCGTGACCAATTGAAAGAGCAAGGTACCGATACCGGCTCCAAACATGGCAACGCTTGGTTCAAGACCAGTCAAAATTGGCATTAATACCATAGCGCCAAACGCAACAAATAGCATTTGTGACCCAGCTAAGGCATTTTGAAATGTAGAAGTTGTATGTGGATGTTCCATTTTTGAACAATTCCTAATTATTATTGTGATTAAGAAGGGGAATGTTTTGAAAACGTGTGCATTTTAAAGTGTTTTCTACTCAATAAAAAGAATGTGAATGTTCTCAACATAGAAAACACAATTGGATAAAGTCGAAAGTGAAAAATGGGTGCCATTTGTCGCAATAAATCGCAATGTTTATTCGCAAGGGAAAGGATAGAAAATTCAATTGTGAACGTTAAGTTAAATATTGTTGGTTTTATGAACTCTCATCCACAGCAAACTGTCAAAAAGATATTACACTTATTTAAACTTATATAATCTAATGAGAAAAAAGGAAAAAATATGAAAAGGTTATTTTTGGTAGCGCTTGCAACTTTATTTATATTTGGGTGTGCGTCAAGGGTGTCCACAGCAGATAGAAATGCAGCTTACGCTGATTTTATTCAAACAAATAACTTACAAAGTATCAATCGGATAACCAGTTTTGACTTTAACGGCTGGAGCAGTTTAAGTAATGATTACATGATTTTATCTGCGAACTTTCGAAAAGATTATCTATTAAAGATGCAAGGTGGCTGCACAGGACTTAACTTTGCACAGGTTGTTAAACTTCACCAATTTTCAAACAATACGTTTGATAAGCTGAGCGATACCGTCTCGGTTAAAGATACAATTCCAATGCAATGCAGAGTTGCCAATATTTACCCTTTAACTCAAGATCAATCAAAAGCAATCAAACAAATCGTTAAAGAAAAGCCTCAAAAGTAGTTGAGGCTTTTAACGATGTAAAACGTAAATTAACGTTTTAAGCCTTCATTAAGAAGTGGACGCATTGTTTTCACAAGATTCAGCGTTACTTTTGGTGAGCCTGCAACGATGTTACCAGAAGTCATGTAATTGTGGTTACCAGTAAAGTCAGTAACAGTACCGCCAGCTTCACGACAGATAAGATCACCCGCTGCGATATCCCATGGCTTAAGGCCAATTTCAAAATACCCATCCATACGCCCCGCTGCAACATATGCTAGGTCTAATGCTGCAGAACCGCCACGGCGAATATCACCACACTTGTTGAACACTTCAGAGATAATACTCATGTAGGTTTCAGTGTGTTGGCGAGCTTTGAATGGGAAAGCTGTAGCTAAAATAGTGCCGTTTAAATCATTTACGTTTGTAACGCGAATACGGTAATCATTTAATTTAGCGCCTTGACCACGAGTAGCAGAGAATAACTCTTCACGAACAGGGTCATAGATTACAGCTACTTCAGTTTTTCCTTTGTACTGAAGTGCAATAGATACAGCGAAGTGTGGAATACCACGAACGAAGTTAGTCGTTCCATCAAGAGGATCAACAATCCACATATAATCTTTATTCTCACCACGGTTTTCACCGTCTTCTTCACCCACAATTGTGTGATCAGGGTAAGATTTACGAATTTGATATGTGATAGCAGCTTCCGCTTCTTTATCCACGTTAGTAACGAAGTCATTCAGACCTTTAGTCGAAACTTCAACTTGATCTAATTCTTGATAAGCACGCATAATTGTTTTGCCGGCAGCGCGAGCAGCGCGGACAGCGATAGTCATCATCGGATGCATTGCAATCCCCTGGATGTTAAAGAACGGAAAAATTATCGGTGCGGATTATACGCTTTTAAAAAGTATCTGCAATCCGAAATAGCCAAAAGCGTGAAATTGATGCTAGTATTCCGCTTCTGGTTTTTATTGACTCAAATAGTTAACTTCCATGCTCAACAATATCCGAGTTGTTTTAGTTGGCACTTCCCATCCTGGAAACATAGGTTCAGTCGCACGAGCGATGAAAACCATGGGCCTTACAAACTTATACTTAGCAGAACCAAGAACAGAAGTTGATGGTCAATCTATCGCCTTAGCTGCTGGTGCTGCTGACATTCTTCAAAATCTTACGAAAGTAGATTCTTTTGATGAAGCTATTGCCGATTGTTCATTAGTGGTTGCAACGAGTGCGCGCAGTCGAACGTTGGATTGGCCGATCTTAGAACCCAAAGAAGCCGGTGAACAATTGGTTTCAGAAGGTGAGTCTGGGCCTGTTGCCATTGTATTTGGTCGTGAAAATCATGGCTTATCCAATGAAGAATTACAAAAATGTAACTACCATGTAGTGATACCAGCCAATGAAGAGTACAGTTCTCTGAATTTAGCTCAAGCTGTTCAAATTGTGTGTTATGAAACAAGAATGGCTTATTTGAATAAGAACCGTAAAGTTGAAGTATTAGAAGAGTACCCAATGCAAAAAGAGCAAGAGCAATTTTTTGAGCATTTGGAAAGAACGTTGCTATCAACTGGGTTTATTATTAAGAATCATCCTGGTCAAATCATGACTAAGTTGAGGCGTTTGTTCAGTCGAGCACGAATAGAAGCGCAAGAGATGAATATTTTGCGCGGTATCTTAAGCTCTATCGAGAAAATTGCTAAGAAAGATTAAAGGTTTAAGCAATGGGTGTAATTTCGAGAATTAAAGAAGACATAGCGTCTATTTATCATCGAGATCCCGCAGCACGTAGTGCTATAGAGATCTTGTTGAACTACCCAGGAATGCATGCAATTTGGTTGCATCGAATCAGCTTCAAGCTTTGGAAGCGCAGATGGTTCCTATTTGCTCGATGTATATCGACGTTTTCTCGTTGGTTGACTGGGGTTGAAATTCACCCGGGTGCCACAATTGGCCGTCGTTTCTTTATTGATCACGGCATGGGGGTTGTGATTGGTGAAACCGCTGAAATAGGTGATGATTGTACCTTGTATCATGGCGTAACGCTTGGTGGTACGACATGGCAGTCAGGTAAACGTCACCCAACTTTAGGTAATAATGTCGTCGTTGGTGCTGGTGCGAAAGTGCTGGGTCCGATTGTTATTAGAGATGGTGCCAGAGTTGGTTCTAATTCGGTTGTTGTGAAAGAAGTGCCAGAAGAGAGAACGGTTTTAGGTATTCCTGGGCGCATTGTTGCTCAACCAACAGAAGAATCTGAAGAAAAGACACAGCGTCGCACTGAAATGGCGAAGAAATATGGCTTTGATGCCTATGCTGTTTCACCAGATAACCCAGACCCTGTTGCCAATGCGATTGGTCAAATGATGGACCATATGCACTTGATGGATTCAAAGCTGCAAGAAGTTTGTTGTGAAGTTCAACAGATGGGCGGGGAAGTTTGCACTGAAAAATTACCTGAGCTTGAGATTGAAGAGTTCAGTGATGATGAGTTAGCAGCTGCAGAGCGTCGTCAAAAGGGTATGGAAGAGTTTGACCCTATTATTTGATGCTTGGCATCATTTTTGTGCTGAAAATTAAACTTCTGCGAAGTTTATAAAACCTTAGACTTTCAGTCCAAACCCGACCAAGAAAGGGTTCTACAGCAAACCCTCTCTTGGAACTCTCCGTGCCGCCCCACAAAGTTAAACGTTACTCGTCTTACAGTAAAAATATTCTAACGCTTCCGATGGTACATCCATGTACCTCGGAAACTAGCGCAGCTTCCCTGCTGCGCTCACGATATTTTTACTGACAACTTATAACAACTTTGCCATGGGGAATCGTTGTAGCCTGCAAGGCTTTCATGCCCGAATGTTGTTATCGGGCATCCAGTGCCTTTATAAACTACGAAAAAGTTTTGTTTTGTGCTTCTTGAAAAAGGCACTAGATTACCGACACATAAAACTGTCGTTACTTCGTTTCCGGCCAGAAACATGCTGGAATGATAATTTAAAAAATTCAAATGCAGCTTAAAGGCTGATATTTACCGTCGAAGCTAAGCATTTCAGATATGATTGAATAAATGCCTAACAGCTCTGATGGTACATTTGATAGGCAGGACGGCTGAATGTCGTGAAGCACATGGATGTGCGAGAACGACTTTTACCTCAGAGTTTGGCTCGACGTCCATGTCTCGCCCACGGCATTTTGCATTTTTAACAGCTTCGATGGGGTATGTTGCAGCTCTCAACGTTATCTGAAATTACTGGCTAGGTTTTGCCTCAAAGCGTGTTTCAATTATATTTATACCCATGATACTTGAAGATGCATGTTTCAGGACTTTTTCAGCGCCAATTCTTTAAGGCGCATTAGCGAAGGAATATCGGGATTCTTTCGAGCTAATGTAACAAAGAAGAATTGGCGCTGAGAAGTCCACGCAGTGCGAGTTGCACAGCTTGTTACTCTTCGTTGCCAGTGCTAACAATAGTTCACTATTGCCGCACACTGTCGCCTTGATTAACAAGTTGTGCATTCTCGCTGAAATCGAGCATCTTCAGGTGTTATGGGTATAGTAACCATGATATAGGTTGCTGATTTCATTGATTAAGATTGATAAATTAGCTCAAGTAGATTTTGGTCAAAACTGCTAATTTACTAAGCGAACTTATTTCACAACCTAATGAAAAGAGAGCGAAACAGGGATTAATTCGCTTAAATCGTATGTGTCAGAATACATTAAATAACATCCATCGTACGGCTCTGGAGTTAACTTTGCTCCCTTATCGGCCTCGTACAAATTTAATCGATATTCAGTCATGTTTTCTGATACTTTATATTCATAAACATTACCGTTAGATAGTTCAAAGAGAATATCAGATGGCCTTTCTACATTATCGCCTATAAATGTCTGTCTGATAAATATTCCGCTTTCAATTAGCGTTTTTTCTATGCAATTGAAATAGCTTTTAGAGTAACTCATTTTTAGAGTCTCACCGCCGATCACAATTGCTTGTATGTCTTCTTGTTTAGTACCTGTTGAGGTTAATTTTAATATCATTTCATTACATACTGATTTAGAAACACAATCCTCTCTGATGTGAGCCATTATCGTTGAATGGCTCGATTTGTCCCAGAGAATTACTGCGTAGCAATCACATAAGCCTGCCGTTGTTAGATAGTCTACTTGAGGGAGGACGCAAGGATTAACTAAAGAACATTGGTCCATAGGAATATGTAAGCAATTTTTTTCATTTGAATGCTTTATGTTAAATTTTACTACTAAACTGACTGTCTCTAATTTATATAATTGTTCACCAAATTTAATATTTTTATCTAGTGTATTACTTTCAATTAAAACTATCTTGTAATAATCTCTACAGTCCTCAATATCAACAAAATGACCTGAAGGTATAGATAAAAGAATCGCATCATCATATAAAGCAGACGAACGAACTAACATCTTTAGATAGTCGATATTATTCATGCATTTATACTTAAATTTATTTTTTGGAATACACAACACACCTTTACCTGAAATCTCATTATATTCAACTGGGATATCGTATTTCACAAAATGGCTCTTAAGCTTTCGACAAAATGAAGTTGAAGGAAATTTAGTGTTTATTATTTTTGATTTAACATGTATTTCTCTTGTGGAGCAGGATTCAGGAGTATTGCAAACTGCGGGGAAGTCACTAGAAAAATTATAACCTGTTACAGGAACCACTCTTTTAAT
Organism: Parashewanella hymeniacidonis; assembly: GCF_016900895.1. Lineage (GTDB taxonomy): Bacteria > Pseudomonadota > Gammaproteobacteria > Enterobacterales > Shewanellaceae > Parashewanella > Parashewanella hymeniacidonis. Next base: position 757 of record NZ_JAFEUN010000057.1, on the reverse strand, counting down.
GGAAGCATCAATCATTTGATTACAACTTAATTAAATAAAAATATAATTTTATATTTAATACTGAAAGCTGTATTTTTCCATTATATTAATAATGAATAATTTCACATTTAGTATAACTTAACCTAACTATTTTATTATTGAATGCTTAATTATCCATGAAATAAATTCACCATAGCGGCCGTTGTACACACTTCTTTTTCTACATAACATGATGTATGCCCTAAGTTGTATTTTTTAGGGCTAGTCGTGGCTTTCGACAATTTAATGCTCATAATTTGATTTTGAAAGGCTTTGTCTAATGCAATCTATTGATTGTGAACTGAAACCGAAACACGTTTTTGTCCAGACCCGTGCCAGCATGATCAGCTGGCGCATTTCTGCCCCAAAGTGTGCTGGGGAACACTTCTATATATAACAATTTATACAACTTCAAATGTATGTGAAATGTTAAATATGTTTAACTAAGATATCGATTATAAGTATGCTTAAATAAATCAAACTTCTTATCATTACATTTATTATGAGTCAAATACCCAGTGCCATATTAACGCCTAATAACTTTCAGTTTCAGAGTGATATTGAACTATTTGATAATACGACAGAAACAATTGTTACTTATGAGGATAAGTCTCCAATACCTGACTCTTCTACACAAATATTATGGAAATTGAACTTATTATCGTTTCGTTGATCTGATCAGTAAATTACACTAGATAAGGCAACGCATCATGTCAATTTTCAACCAAGATCTATGGTC
>NZ_JAFEUN010000056.1 GCF_016900895.1 Parashewanella hymeniacidonis | reverse complement strand
AAGGCCAAGCATTAGAACTTGATTACCATCCATGTATTTACTTCTTAAATTATTGACTACAAAAACTAGATTTATTATCTCAAAAACAAACCCATTAAATCCACACTAAACGACGAAGAGCCAGAAAACTCGGAATTGTCAGGGTTTTTACCAACTAAAGAGATGGTTTGTTCATTGGTAAAACTTGAAACGTGGTGTTCATATTGCCATTGAGTAGGGTTTGCGCTAGCAAGTGCTACCGATAAAAAAAGAGGAGTAAACATTAAAGCTTTTAAATTGTTATTTTTACATTTTCTTTATGTTACTTTGATGTGTTTACTCTAATTAAGCTTGTATATATAAACAAGAACCAAATGACACTTACCGTAAAAATAATTGTGCATATTCTGGCTATTTTCTATCTATTTCAAATTTTGTTCAATGTTATTCATGCCGAAGTACCAAATAATGAGACAAAGTTTTAATTGGATCTCTTTATTTCGAAATTTGAAGGGCAAGAGTTCGTGGAGTTTGTACTAGATTGATAAAGCAAATCTGTCAGTGTTTGAGTTTTTTCAATAACCTTAGGCAAATGAATATCCATCTCAACTAATTGATTAGATGTGCACTTTAAAGCAATGTGTTGGTGACTGTTCTCACCAAATGCTTGATCAAAAGCTTGATTGAAGCGGTCAGTAGAGACTGTTTTACCAATATTAGATTGAATAAAATCAGTTACGAAAGAGCTTTGATTCACTCTATCAACCAGAGACGTGGCTAAGTCAAAATATTCATCAGGAGAGCCACCTTGGCAAGTACCATGTTTCCACCATTCATGGTTTTTTAAATCGGAATTGTATTGAGTGCTTGGCATCAGCTCCTTGAGTTTTGCTTTTACTGCATCATCAGATAGCTTTATGTCAGAAAAGGGTTCATGAGTTTCTTTTCCACAAAAATTATAATTCTTGCCGCATGAATCTTTATTTGGCCACAAGCCGTGCAAAGAAAACTCTGATGCAGTCTGTTCTCCATTCCCGTTTTTTAATGCATCACATTCAGGCTTTCCATTTCCGTGAGTGTCACAAAAACCGGGTTGCCAAGATAAAGCTAAAACATGTGAGTCATACTCGCCTGTAGTATGGCAACTTCCGCTATTTCCGCCGCCATTTGAAGGTGGTGTTGAGGAAAATGTCGAAGTGCCGCAAATACCTTTTATCCATCGATAAGGAGAATGAGCCTCAGAAGTATTGACTCTAACCCAACTTGGGTTTTCATTCGAACCTTGAAATTCGATGATGCCATAATGGTTACCGGGTTCAGAAAAAACCGAATCAGGATTGGTTTGCTTTGCTTCAGACTGAAACATAGGGCAAACATCAGTAGCTTCGAAATCGCCAATTTCAGATGCTAAAACATTGACTGAGAATAGCAGTGTTAAAGCAGTAAAAGTGAAACTTTGCAACCAATTCATAAGTGAGGCCTTAAGTGTTCTATTGTTTAAAAAGTAGCACATAAAATGGCAGGCCTCAGAGTTGATGCCCGTATCATTAAGAAATGGTTAAGCTTTTAAGTGTTTGTCATGCACAATGAGGTAAATTGCCGGTAATACTAATAACGACAAAATCGGTGCGGTTACCATGCCTCCAATCATGGGGGCGGCGATATTTTTCATTACTTCATTGCCTGATCCAGCTCCCCACATCACAGGTAATAAACCAAAGAAAATGGTCGCAACTGTCATCGCTTTTGGTCTTATTCGCATTACGGCACCATGAGTAATGGCCTGCTTTAAATCCGACAGTGAATTCAGCTTTCCTTGGCTTTTGGCGTCTTCAATGGCGTTATTCAGATAGAGCAGCATAATCACGCTAAACTCCGCGGCCACCCCCGTGAGGGCAATCATGCCTATCGCTGTTGCGGTTGAATAATTCATATCTAAGCCAAACAACAACCAAGCGCTGCCCACCAAAGCAAAAGGTAAGGACGACATTACAATTAAGGCTTGCTGTGTCTGCCCAAAAGTCATAACCAGTAGAATGAAAATGATCACTAACGTCGCAGGGATGACCATGATAAGTTTATCTTTAACCCGCTGCATATACTCGTATTGGCCTGCAAATTCATAGGTATAGCGTGCAGGCACATTGATCTGTGAATCTAATACAGATTTGGCAGTAGCGATATACTCACCAATAGAAATATCGTCTAAATCGACGAATACCCAGCTGATCAAGCGACCATTTTCACTTTTCATCATCGGCGCACCACGGTTGATTTTAATGTCTGCAACTTGACTTAACGGTAAAAAGTGACCTTGTTGAGTGACGATAGGTAATTGCTTGAGCTTTTCGATATTGTCACGAATATTTCTCGGGTAACGGACATTAATCGGGTAACGTTCTGTGCCTTGAATTGAATCTGATACTTTCATTCCTCCAATGGCATAGCGCACAACATTATGAATTTGTTGCTGGTTAATGCCATAGCGAGCCGCAATATTCAGTTTCGGTGTGATATCAAGGTAGCGACCGCTGCTGCTTCGTTCTGCATAGACAGAGCGTGTACCTTTAAGTTGAGATAATACTTGTTCGACTTGTTGGCCGAGCTGCTCGAGTGTTGCCACATCATCGCCACTGATCTTTAAACCTACAGGGGTTTTAATACCCGTAGACAGCATATCAATGCGAGTTTTTATTGGTTGCACCCAAGCATTGGTTAAACCAGGAATGTTAACCGTTTGCTGTAGTTCATCAATTAACTTGTCTAAAGTCATATCAGCACGCCATTCGTCTTTTGGTTTGAGCATGATGGTGGTTTCAATCATGGTCAATGGTGCGGGATCGGTGGCGGTGTCTGCACGACCAACTTTACCAAATACTCGTTTGACTTCGGGTAAGGTGCTGATCAGACGATCGGTTTGCTGCAGAATTTGTCCCGCTTTTGCAGCACTGATCCCTGGCAGTGTTGTGGGCATATACAGCAAATCACCTTCATCCAGTTCTGGCATAAACTCAGTACCACTTTTGCTTAGCGGATACCAACTGCTGGCAAAAATAACTAATGCTATACCAATGGTTACTTTAGGAAACTCAAGCACCTTATTGATGATCGGTTTATACAGGAATATCAAAAAACGGCTTAATGGGTTGCTGGTTTCTTTTGGAATACGCCCTCGAATAATAAAGCCAATTAAAACGGGTATTAGGGTAATTGAAAGTAACGCTGCGACCGCCATGGCAAAAGTTTTGGTGTAAGCCAGTGGTGAGAATAGCCTTCCTTCTTGTGCTTCCAGCGCAAATACGGGGACGAAACTTAACGTAATGATCAAGAGCGAAAAGAACAGAGCAGGTCCAACTTCGGTACAAGATTTAAGCACCAAGTGCCAATGTTCTTGCGTACTGGGTAAGCGCTTAAATTCGGTATCAAAATACTCTCGGTGTTTATGGAAGTTTTCGACCATAACAATTGCACCATCTACGACAGCTCCTATGGCAATCGCAATCCCACCTAGGCTCATGATGTTGGCATTAATTCCCAACTGACGCATGAAAATAAAAGCGCCGAGCACCGACAGCGGTAATACTATTATTGCAACCAGAGTTGAGCGAGCATGAAACAAGAACAAGAGGCACACAAATGCGACAACCAACATTTCTTCACTGATCTTAAATAGAAGGTTATCAACCGAAGATTGAATCAATTGTGAACGATCATAAGTTGGGATGACTTCAACGCCATCAGGCAGTCCAATTTGGAGCTGCTCTAATTTAGCTTTTACTGCCTGAATGGTGGCTAAAGCGTTTTGGTTATAGCGCATTACGACAATGCCACCAACCACTTCTCCTTCTCCGTTCAGTTCAGCAATGCCTCTTCTCGCTGCGGGTCCTTTGCGAACGTCTGCAACGTCTTTGAGCAATATAGCACGTCCAGAAGGACTGACACTTCCTAATGGAATTTGTTCGATGTGCGCAATACTCGTGAGATAACCCGGAGAGCGCACCATGTACTCGGCCTCACCCATTTCAATCACAGAGCCACCAACATTGCGGTTGCTTTGTTTAACAGCTTGAACGACTGTGTCGATATCAATTTTATGATCAACAAGTCGGCTGGGGTTGAGTACAATTTGATAGCTTTGTTCCATGCCACCAATAGTGGCCACTTCTGCTACACCTGCAACGCTTTGCAATCCTTGTTTTAAGTACCAATTTTGCAAACTGGTGAGATCAGATAAATCTTGTGTACCACGGCCATCAACCAGCGCATACTCAAATACCCAACCGACACCAGATGCATCAGGGCCAATTTGCGGCTGTACGCCAGCAGGTAAAACATAACTTGATTGAGATAAGGTTTCTTGAACTCGGCTACGGGCCCAGTAAAGATCGGTATTATCATCAAAAATTACATAGATATAGGAGTCACCAAAGAACGAATATCCACGTACAGCCTTAGCACCTGGAACCGCTAATAAAACATTGGAAAGTGGATACGTGATTTGTTGCTCTATCAATTGTGGTGCTTGGCCAGCAAACGATGTTTTGACGATCACCTGAACATCAGACAGATCCGGCAATGCATCTAAGGGGGTCCGTTTTAATTCAACGACACCCCAAAACCCCAACATGGCGCTTAACAGCAATACGATTAATCGTTGCGAGAGCGCTAAAGAGATGATTCTTTTTATCATATCCTCTCCTAGTGCTGATGCTGATTAGACAGACGAATTAAACTGCCACGCAAACTGGCTTCGGAATCGAGTAAGAATTGCCCTGACACCACCACGTTTTGACCTTCCTTGAGACCAGATAAAATTTCAGCACGGCCTTGGCGACGGATACCCACCTCAACAATGGCTGCAGCGAAGGTATTATCCGAATCTTGAACGATGACTCGATTTTGGTCATCAATTTGGATCAAGGCTTCTTGAGGAACGGTCAACACATTGTGTTTGGGGCCACCGAATAAAGAAATGTCCACTAAGCTACTGGCTTTAAGATGCATTTCGTCACTGGGAAGAATGATTCTTGCCCTGATACTGCGAGTCACAGGGTCCAGTTCAGGATAGATATAATCAAGTTTACCGTTGAATGTACGCTTGTTTTCTGCAAGAGGACTGACTTCAGCACTGACGCCCTTTGCAAGCCATGGCAAATTGGGCTCAAAAATCTCGGCAATGACCCAAAGATGCTGTAAGTCAGCAATAGCGAGCACTTCAATTTTAGGCTCAATGAACATGCCTTGGCGTACATTAAGCGTTTGAACTACGCCATCTTTTTGTGCGTAGTAGTTTACCAAAAGCTGACTCTTCTTGGTCTTTTTAAGGACTTCAATTTGCTGACGGTCAACGCCTAATAATTCCAATCGCTGCTGAGCACGAGCAACCAAATCAGTATATTGTGCTTGTGATTGATTTCGTTGATACGTATCCAAGGCTAAAAGGTAATCGCCTTGAGCGTTGATCAGTTCCGGTGAATAAAGTTGGTAAAGTAATTGCCCTTTTTTGACTTGCTCACCTTCGCTATTAATGGCCAGCTTTTCAACCCAGCCTGACACTCGAGAATGCTGGTGATAAATCTGGCTTTCATCATATTGCACTTGGCCGATGGTTTTTAAATACTGCCATAGGGTTTGCTTTCTTACCGCTTCAACTTTAATCGCCAAGGCTTGTTGGAGCTCGCCAGAAACTTGAATGACTGATGAGGGCATATTCTCATTAGAGGGTATAATTTCAACTAAATCCATACCGCAAATTGGGCAAGTGCCTTGATGATCTTTGACAATATGGCTGTGCATTGGACACACGAATTGTGTTTGGTTGAGTGCAAATTTTGCAGAGTGTACCGCCGGTTCATGACTGGCGCTTGCAACAATAACATTAGCACTTAACACTAAGCCAATAAAAATCAATATTCGAATAAAAAACCGCATAACAACACCTTGTTATTTTTTAGAAAACACCACTCAATCAAGAGGGTAAAGTAATAGAATTTGAGGTTTGGTTAGGCGATAGGAGGGCGAAGTCCATCATCAGGACTGAAGTGATAAAAAAAGGTTAAATATGAAAAATGACTTTCTTGATCAAAATTTACATCAAATAACGGTATGTTCATGAGTATATTGGCGCTGGCACTGGTTGCGAAACACTGACCACACTCACTATTACACAGGTGTTTCTCGCCGTATTGTTGGCAACAAATATGTTGTGCTTTATCTTGCTGATGGCAATCGATTGATTGCAACATTTGAGCTTGTACGTTCATTGAAATCAAAGACATTTTGATTGGCGCAGCCGTCACCAGCATGCTCTGAGTGAGTAGTACACACAAATTGATGATTAAAAAGCCACGCTTTAAATTGCTCATTGAATAATGCTAAATGTCCTTTTTCAATCGTTACGAGTCTAACATATGATTAGATCGGTAAAAGCAGGAAATTATTTCACTGCTTGTACTAAATATAAGCGACTTGTGACTTGTCCGGCAGATTTTTCTTTTAATAGTGACCAATGCGTTGGTGTCGCTAAGTGTTGAAGTTCAGACTCAGTCTCAACGTAAACTAATGCATCATTAGCTAACCATTTTTTCTCCGAGAGCTGCTGGATAACAGGCTCAGCTAACCCTTTCCTAAACGGAGGGTCAATAAATACAAGATCAAACCCTTGTGCTGGTGGTTGCTCCAATAGAGATAATGTATCACCTTGAGAAACACGAGCATTATCGCAATTTAAGGTTGCTAAGTTAGTTGTTAACTGTTTTGCTGCTTGAGGGTTCAACTCAAAAAATTGTGTAAATTGAGCGTAACGGGATAAGGCTTCAAAACCTAAGCTACCACTACCTGCAAAACAATCGAGCACTCGTGCGTTTTTCACGTCCGTCATTAACCAGTTAAAAACCGTTTCTTTAATGCGATCTGTGGTTGGGCGTAAACCTTCAAGATCATGGACTGGGAGCTTTCGGCTACGCCATTGGCCTGAAATAATACGAATGTGATGAGAAGCCGATTTATTTTTAGCCATGAAGTTCCTACTGTGTCTTGAATCTCAAGAAGATGATACTATTGATGGAATTTGATTATTTTAAATGAATCTGACTAAAGAGATAAGGGAAACCTTATGATTTCAGTCCGATTCATGCGCTAATTTTTATCGTGTGCTAGGAAACGCAATGGCTAAAAAAGGCTTTTTCTCTTGGTTCCGTCGGGACAAGTCCAAAAAACAGACTCAAGAAGAGTCGCAATCGCTAGATACTCCAGAAGTAGAATCCACCACTGAAATCAGTGCTACTCTTGAAGCAGAGCAAAATTCATCAGTACCTCAAGAGCCTGAGTCACAAGCTCAATCTACACCAAATGAACGAACGGAAGATATATCGAATGTCACGTCGACTGACTCAAATCAAACATCGCAAGAAAATGAAGTTGAATCGCAACAAACACTTGCGCCAAAGGATGATGTCTCTCATGTTGTTGCAGAGCCAGAGCCAGAGCCAGAGCCAGAGCCAGAGCCAGAGCCAGAGCCAGAGCCAGAGCCAGAGCCAGAGCCAGAGCCAGAGCCAGAGCCAGAGCCAAATGTAGAAATTGAAGCGGTTAAGTCTGAATCTGAAATCATTGATGGAGTTCAAGATGAACCTGAGCTTATCGTTGATGAGGTCGTTTCTGAAACGGTTGATGATGTCGAACTTGCAGCCGCAGAAACCACCGAAGAATCGCTAGAGGTTGTTGAAGACGTTCAACCTGAGCCACAACAAAAACCGCAAAAAGAAGGGTTGTTTGCTCGCCTAAAACGCAGTTTAAAACGTACCAGTGAAAACATTGGTAGTGGTTTTATTGGCCTATTTAAAGGCAAAAAGATCGATGATGAGCTGTTCGAAGAACTTGAAGAGCAATTATTGATTGCCGATGTAGGCGTAGAAACCACTACTCGGTTAATCGACAGTTTAACCGACCATGCCTCGCGTAAGCAGTTAAAAGATGCTGAAGCGTTGTATGATTTAATGCGTCAAGAAATGCAAGATACACTTGAGCCTGTTGCTGAGCCATTGGTGCCTGAATTACCAGAAGGACAAGAAGGTCCATTTGTGATCTTAATGGTTGGCGTTAATGGTGTGGGTAAAACCACCACCATCGGTAAACTTGCAAAACAATATCAGAGTCAAGGCAAGTCTGTTATGTTGGCAGCGGGTGACACCTTCCGTGCGGCCGCCGTCGAGCAGTTGCAAGTCTGGGGACAACGCAATGATATCCCGGTGATCGCTCAACATACGGGTGCCGACAGTGCTTCCGTACTGTTTGATGCGCTGCAAGCCGCAAAAGCGCGTAATGCTGACGTACTGATTGCAGATACCGCAGGTCGATTACAAAATAAATCGCATTTGATGGAAGAGCTGAAAAAAGTCGTGCGGGTAATGAAAAAGCAAGATGACACAGCACCGCATGAAGTGATGTTGACCTTAGATGCAAGTACAGGTCAAAATGCCATCAACCAAGCACAACTGTTCCAAGAAGCGGTGGGTGTGACGGGCATTACGCTAACCAAGATGGATGGTACTGCCAAAGGCGGTGTTATCTTCGCAATTGCAGACAAATTTAAATTGCCAATTCGTCATATTGGTGTCGGTGAGCAAATTGACGACTTACGTCCATTTGTTGCTAAAGATTTTATTGATGCATTATTCAGTCCTGAAGAACCGGAGTCTGAATCGCATTAACGAAACACCACTCGTATGATTCAACTGTGTTAATTAATGGAAGATTTGCTTTGTCATTGTGGCGCTGCAAATCTTCACTATATCTTTGGCCGTGACTGATCATTGCATCTTGAACTGACCTTACTAATGTGCCCTAATAAACACGGTTAATCAGTGTGAACGGTAAAAACAACGGAAGCTATGATTTTATTTGAGCAGGTAAGCAAAATATATTCAGGCGGTCAAAAAGCGTTGACTGATGTGAGTTTTCATCTAGCAAAAGGTGAAATGGCATTTTTAACTGGTCACAGTGGCGCAGGTAAAAGTACCTTACTCAAATTAATCACTGCAATTGAGAAGCCTAGCGCTGGTCGAGTGGCCATTGATGGTTTTGATATTTCCCGCCTTAAGCGCAAACAAACGCCTTACCTACGTCGTAAAATCGGCATGATTTTTCAGAATCATAACCTGCTGATGGAAAAAACCGTTTTTGATAATGTCGCACTGCCATTGATTATTGAAGGATATTCCATAGCTGAGATCCGTAAACGTGTGGCAGGAGCTTTGGATATGGTTGGGCTATTCGGTAAAGAAAAGCACATGCCGATGATGTTATCTGGCGGTGAGCAGCAACGAGTTGGTATCGCTCGAGCCATTGTTAATAAGCCACCACTGATTTTGGCTGATGAACCAACGGGTAACCTTGATCCAAAGTTGTCCGTAGATATCCTCAATTTATTTGAAATGCTTAACGATGCGGGAACCAGTGTCATGATTGCGACTCATGATTTAGGTTTGATTGCTCGAATGAAGTACCGAACGTTAACCCTAAAGCGAGGACGATTGTTTGGTAGTGAATCTCTTGACATTGAACCCGCTCGAGGTGAAATGCAATGAGTCAGCGTAAATCGCCCACACAACAGCTACACCAAAGTAAGTTGCCACTTTCTGGCCGCATAGTGATGTTTTTTGTGCGCCACATACAGCAAGCTTTTTCCAGTATGGGTGAAGTATGGCGTAACCCTATCTCATCGTTAATGACGATGGCAGTATTGGGGGTGAGCTTGAGTTTACCTGCGGCGTTGCAAGTGTTAGTAAAAAACGCTGAAGTGGTGACTCATTCATGGGATAACGCTGCACAAATTTCGTTATTTATCGAGCCAACCAAAAGTGAGCGAGCGATAGACAGCTTCATCACCCGTGTTAAAGCCTACCCTGAAGTGAGTGAAGTCGGTTACATCAGCCGTAAAAAAGCGCTAGATGAATTTCAGCGATTATCAGGCTTTGGTGATGCTTTAGCTTATTTGGATGAGAATCCATTACCCGCAGTGGTGACTGTCACGCCTAATTTAAGTCATGCTAGCCCCAATCGAGCAAAAGATTTATTGACCAAGCTCCAACAAGAGCCTGAAGTGAGTTTTGGCCGTTTAGACATTGAATGGCTCGAACGCCTACAAGCGTTGGTCCATGTGTTCAAAAGCGGTGTAATGGCCATTGCGTTATTGTTGGTCGGTGCGGTGATTTTAGTTATCGGCAACACTATCCGCCTTGCTATTATGAACCGACGAAGCGAAATTGAAATCATGAAGCTGGTGGGTGCGACAGAAGCCTTTATCCAACGCCCCTTTCTTTATACTGGCATCTGGTATGGAGTCATTGCTGGGATGATAGCCGGAGTGATCGTTAATTTACTGGTGTGGTACCTAGATAACTCAATGCTAGAACTGCTGGATTTATATGATACAACAGGTTCATTACAGTCATTATCTGGTCATGAAATGTTGTTATTAATCTTTTTTGCATCTTTTTTGGGTTGGCTCGGGTCCTATATCTCAGTGAAGCAACATTTAAGACGGATTGAACCGAGTTAATTTTGTAAGATCTGACCTTAGGTTAAAAAAAGTTAATCTTGAAACTGTCATAAAATTTGACTGTCATATCCAGTAACATAAACTTATAACTGCTATCGGCAAAGTTATTGACATAAATTGTCAAATATTAGATAGTGCTAAGACAAACAAGCGTAATGCTTGTTTTTTCGTGAATAAAGAGTAGGAGAGTAAATGACCTCTAAAGCGCAATCAATGGCATTGATGGTTCCACAGGGAAGCAGCAGTCTTGAGGCTTATGTTCAGTCTGTTAACCACATTCCGATGCTGGACGCAGAAAAAGAATATGAACTGGCAAAGCGTTTACAAGAAACCGGTGATTTACAGGCGGCGAAAGAACTGATTATGTCGCACCTTCGCTTTGTGGCTCACGTCGCTAAAGGCTATTCAGGTTATGGTCTTCCACAATCTGACTTAATCCAAGAAGGCAACATCGGTTTGATGAAGGCAGTAAAACGCTTTGATCCAACGGTGGGTGTACGTTTGGTTTCATTTGCAGTGCATTGGATTAAAGCAGAAATTCACGAGTACGTACTGAAAAACTGGCGTATTGTGAAAGTTGCTACCACCAAAGCACAGCGCAAATTATTCTTTAACCTTCGTAAATCGAAAAAACGTTTGGGTTGGTTCAGTGACGACGAAGTCGGCATGGTGGCTGATAATCTTGGTGTGAGTAAAAAAGACGTGATGGAAATGGAATCACGTATGGCCGCACAAGATCCTGCATTTGATTTAGCCAGTGACAGTGATGATGAGAACGATTTTGCACCGACGCAATATCTTGAAGATCAGGCATCAGATGTCGCTTCAAATGTCGAAGCAGCCAACTGGGAAGCGAACGCTCAAACACGTTTATTTGCAGCGATTAAAACGTTGGATGAACGCAGCCAACACATTCTACAAGCGCGTTGGTTGGATGAAGATAAAACCACATTGCAAGAGCTCGCAGCTGAGTATGACGTGTCTGCTGAACGTATTCGTCAGCTTGAAAAAAATGCGATGAATAAGATCAAAGCTTGTATGGTTGATTGATAGTTTCAATCTTCGATTGAATTGATATGAAAACCTGCTCTATGCAGGTTTTTTTGTGGCTGGTGGTTTGCTTTGAGATGGATGGCTACAGCTTTATCTTGTCGCACTCACAAAGGCGGGTGCCCAGCGCCTTTTTGATGCGCAGCATCACTTTTTAGATGAGGCAAAATTTCTTCGAAATTTATAAAGTCGTGGAGTTGCACTCCACACCGCCAAAAGGGGAAGCCTCCAGCTGCTTCCCCTTTTGAATCCCCTGAGCGGCCCAAACGAAGCTAAGCGTTTCAGATATGATTGAATAAATGACTAACAGCTCTGATGGTACATCTGATAGACAGGACGCCTGAATGTCGTGAAGCACATGGATGTGCGAGAACGACCTGTACCCCAGAGCTTGGCTCGACGTCCATGTCTCGCCCACGCCATTTTGCATTCAATAATATCTTCAACAGCTTCGATGGGAGCATCAGCCCTTAAACAGTATATAAGTCTAATAAAGTAAGAGCTTTTAGAAAAAAACTGAAACCTTGCAGGCTACAATGTTCCCCATGGCAAAGTTGTAATTCTTCGTTGGTGAAAAATAGCGTAAGTGCAGCATGGATGCTGCACTAGGTTACGAGGTGCATGGATGCACCATCGGAAACGTTAGGTATTTTTTGCCATAAGAGGAATTACGTTTAACTTTGTAGGGCGGCATGGGGAGATGGAAGAGGGGAGTTTGCTGGTGAACTCCCTTCTTTCTCGGGTGTGGGTGGGAAGCCCACGACGTTTTAAAGTGCGAAGCGCTTTCCCAGCTAATTATCCCGAATGCACTAGTGAGTCATAAATTGCTTATTTAGAATATGTAATAATTTCAGTACTATAGGTTAAATTAAACATCTTATTTAGTAACTTGTTTATATATCTAAGGGAAGCGTTATTTTTAACTATCATATGACTAAATCCTAAAATAAAAACTGTTACAATGGAGGTTATGAAAATGAAAAGATTGCTTTTTACTTTGGTGTTCATATGTATTTCAGTTAGTTCTTATGGAAGTTGTCTGAAATTTCAATATCAACAGTGCACAGTATCGATGATTAAACTGATAGCTACGCCTGAAAAATTTCATGATGAGATTGTTCTTGTTCATGGCGTTTTTAAAATAAAGGGTAGTAAGGCGTTACTGTATTTGAATTCGGAAATGGCAGGTTTTGACTCAATACCAAACAGGTTAGTAATAGAATTAACCAATGAGCAAAAAAAGAAGTTTTCGAATTTGAACGGACAGTTTGTTCAAATTAAGGGGACTTTCGTATACAGCAGTGAAGTACTTGGTATAAGTGATTCAGGTTTCATTACTTCGGTCAAAAAACTGTATAGTTTTGAGCATTGAAAATTTGCTTACCCTTTAGTCACATCACCCCAAATTATTAATCCACTCACTCATCACTACGTGAGTTTTGATCTTCACAATATCAGGTGTTCCATCAAACAGTTCGCGGATCTCATGCAGGCGGCGCATACTTTTGGCTTTGATAAAAACTAAAAGATCCATATCGCCGCTGATGCCATGACAGGTGATGACTTCTGGAACTTCTTGAAAAATATGAATCACTTCAGCGCAGCGAGCGCATTCGTGCTGAACCTCAAAATAGGCACTTACGCCCTCTTTTTGAGATTCACTCAGCATTACTTGGTAGCCACGAATGATGCCTGATTGCTCCAGTTTCTTGATGCGATCAGAAACAGCGCTGCGCGATAGGTTCACTTGATGAGCAATATGAGACACGCTTTGGCGAGCATCTTTTCTTAACTCATTGATGATAGCGGTATCAAACTTATCCACGATAATTTTTCCTAAATATTAATCACCGTCAAATTGTCGGTTTAAATGAAAATTTCCGTCAAACTGTCGGATTAATACTTGTGTTTGTCGGGCGCAAAACGCAGAAAGAAAATAAGAATAACATTATAATTTGCGCAATTGGAATGGATAAGGGCTGTTAGCCCAATAATAGAGTTTGAATAAACAATGAAATCAACGATCGGACGCTGGCAAGGTGCTGGGTTAATGGCTACCACATTGTTGGGGACAGGTGTGTTTATTTTACCGCAAATGACGGTAGATGTTGCCGGTAAAGGTGCGCTTTGGGCGTGGTTAGCGCTCACGGTTACCATTATTCCGGTCACACTGATTTTCGGAAAATTGGCGAGCGTGTATCCTCATGCCGCTGGTCCAGCTTACTTTGTCGAGAAAGCGTTTGGCCGCACCATGGGCAGAACCATGGGGCTGATTTTCTTGTTAGTGGTGCCAGTGGGCTCTCCAGCAGCGATTTTAATGACGTTTCAATTTGTTGATTCGTTATTTCATGTATCAGGTTTTGGTCAGTTACTACTGCAACTGGTATTGGTATTCGGGCTATTCATCGTTGGGCGGCAAGGACTACAAGTGTCAGCCAAAATGCAGTTTGCACTGACACTGGCTGTGGTCACGATTGTGGTGATGTTATTTGGTGCAGGCACAACGAATACTGCGAAGTTTGTTAGTCTTGATACTCATGCTGCACCAGAGTTTTCGTTAATGTTGGTTGCAGCAGGTATCGCTTTTTGGAGTTTTTTAGGTATTGAAGCCATGACTCATTTGGCTGATGATTTTGAGAGCCCAGAGAAAGACATGCTGCCAGCGATGATGATCGGTGTGGTGTTGGTCGGCGTGGTTTATGTGGCTTGTACTTTGTTATTGCTGCTTGTCCCAACGGATGAAAGCTTAGCTATGATTGGGGTATTTAATCAGTTATTGGGTGGTTATGGTCAGCAAATTATCGGTATTTTAGGGATCACCAGTGGTTTAGCCACGGTAAATGTATACAGCGCCAGTGCAGCTCGTTTGACTCGTAGTTTTAGTCAAGAAGGCATATTGCCAAGTTGGTTTAATAAAGTAAACGAACGAAAAGTACCTGAGCGTGCAATGAATGTGATTTTATTGGTCATGGCTTCCGTGCTGATTTTAACCTACGTTTTTGAACAAGATT
This sequence comes from Parashewanella hymeniacidonis, assembly GCF_016900895.1. Taxonomy (GTDB): domain Bacteria; phylum Pseudomonadota; class Gammaproteobacteria; order Enterobacterales; family Shewanellaceae; genus Parashewanella; species Parashewanella hymeniacidonis. The sequence continues at coordinate 17,022 of NZ_JAFEUN010000056.1, read as the reverse complement.
TAGAGCAATTAATTTCATGGAGTAATGGAGTCTTTGTCATTATCTATTTAATGGCGATGCTGTCAGCAGTGAAGCTACTGAGCAAAAAGTACTTACCTTGGGTGATCGTTGGCTGTGGTTTCTGCATTGCAATGGGCATGGCTCTGGGAGTCAATATGGCTTACGCTTTTCTACTGACCGCTGCTGTAATCCCGTTTTTATGGTGGCAAAAACATTATTTATATCGTAAGTCTGTTCGAGTCGGTTAATTGACTAAAATAAAAAACACCAGCAAAGCGACTGGTGTTTTTGTTGTTTTTTAGCATTAATTATCCAATTTAAAGTCTAACTTCACTTGTTGATTGTTTTGAGCAACGGTAATCCCTTCTTCTACTTTGGGTTGGTACTTCCACTTTTTTACTGCTCGAAGTGCTTCTTTATCAAACGTTCGCTTGGGATCAGCATCAAGTACTTCAGCATTGATAACTTGACCCTGATTGTTAATATCGAACTTCACTAATACCCAGCCTTCTTTACCGTCACGTGCAGCATCAATGGGGTATTGTGGTTGCACTTGAACCATAGGAGTTGCCGATTTATCTGCGCTGGCATAGTTAAAGTCTTCACCTGAGACGTTCGGAATTTCAGGTAAGTGCAGATCATTACCGCCATCAGGTAATGGTGTTCTGGTATCGAGCGGCGTTTCTCCGGCTATTGCTGTTTGATCAATCGGCGGTAAGGGGTCGTATGGCTCTGGCTGTGGATGCACTTTATCAATTTGAGTTATGTCCTTTTTGTCCATACTGATGCTTTTTGGTGGAACGGCGGTAGGCGCCGTCGGTGGCTCAGGCGTTTCGCCCAAGAGCTGTGTCATAAAGAAAAAGAGCCCAAGCGTGATAATTGCAGCCAGGATCAAGACAGTACTACTTCGAACTAAGGTGTGCTTTCCCATAAACATTCCCCCTCCATAGTGAAGAATAAACTGGTGTCTCTTTAATCGATATCATTAAATCCACTAAATACAAAACATTTTGTTACATTTGGTGTTTTTTAATAACTTATTTCATGTTTGATTAAAAATTTATCAGTTTGCTAACTGGGTCACAGATAAGTCGTTGAAAGGTGCGGTGCAAAAGTGTTGAATTTTGGGTATCCTTAGCGGTCTAATTTCTTAAATAATATAAGCGCTGGGAATTTATGTCTTTGTCAGCTGTTTTAAATGAAGCTTTTCACTTCTTTAAAAATCACCTTCGTCAATTGGCGATGCTCACTATGCCGTTAATCATTGGCGTAGTGGCTATTCAATCATGGCTCGGTATTGAGCTGGGTAAAATGAACCCAGAAGCCCCTCAAATAGATGGAATACATCTAGGCGTAATGTTTTTGGGAATATTGCTGTTTTCATGGTTAATCTCCACTTTGACACTGTTTTTGCAAGTAGTGTCAGATGGTCATAATCCAACCGTTAGGCAAGTCTTGTTTACTAGCCTTAATTTTGTGCCGCCAATGTTACTTACTATGGTTTTCACTGGTATGGCTATTTTTGGCCCTATATTTGTGCTCATTGCTGCATTAAAGGAGTTGGGGGCTTTAATTGGTATCGTTGTATCGGTATTTATTGCAGTAAGACTGTCTTATGTGAATTTTATGGTAGTTGTAGAGCACATTACGCCACTGCAAGCCATTAAAGACAGCTTCAATTTCACTAAGCCTATATTTTTTCCAACACTGGCTATATTGCTCATGTCTCTACCGATTTCACTTGTGTTTACTGTTATCGCAACCAGCGTCAGCTCGTTAGGTGAAGGGGCCATTTTTGTTGTTAATATTTTCGGTTTTTTCTTCAGTTTATTCGTCACGGTTGCGCTGTATCGTTTGTATATGCTGAACCGTGAAAATGTGCATGACTAAGTGTTAACCTAACCGAAGAGACACAAGATGCAAAATCTTGAATTTTATAATCCAACACGGATTTTCTTTGGTAAAGGACAAATTGAGCAACTGGATGCTTTAGTACCTTCGGGTGCTAAGGTCATGATTTCACTTGGTGGAAACAGTGCGCAAGCCACAGGTACTCTCGATGAAGTTGTAGCAGCATTAAAGCAACGTGATGTGGTTGAGTTTAATGGTATTGAGCCCCACAAGATTGGGCTACACATATGATTGGTCATGAGCTAACGGCACTGCATGATATTGATCATGCCAGAACCTTAGCCATCGTATTACCGTCACTTTTACGCCATACTAAAGAGACGAAAAAAGCAAAGTTAGTGCATTATGCTGAACGAGTGTGGGGTATTAAAACAGGCTCCGATGACGAAAAAGTGGATACAGCTATCAATCAAACTCAAGATTTTTTTGAAAGCTTAGACATTCGCACTCGTTTGAAAGATTACGGTATTGGTGAGTCTGATATCGATGCCTTGATCTCTCAGCTTAAAAGCATGGCATGGTCGCATTGGGTGAACATCAAAGTATCGACTTAGAAAGTCGCCGTAAAATTTTGCTAGGGGCACGTTAACTTTTTAGCTTAAATGAAGGATGAACTATGCACAAAGGAAGTGATTGGTTAATTTGTCTTATGATCGCGCTGATATCGAGTTTCAGCGCTGTTGCCACCGTCTATAAATGGGTCGATAAAGACGGTAAGGTTCATTACTCTGATGTACCTCGTAAAGGTGCAGAAGTTGTTAAACCGAATCCACGTACCGAAAATACCTTTAAATTTGTTGCTCCACCAACGCCCAAAAAACAGCCTAAAAAAGAAACTGACGGCGCTGAAATCAATGTAAAAATTACTTCTCCAACTGATCAGCAAACCATCCGAGACAATCGTGGTAACTTTACTGTGATATCGTCAACCTCAGTGCCAAAACATGGTCTCAATTACCTCTTACTTATGGATGGTAAGCCAGTAGCTGGCCCGCAGCAATATGGCTCATTCAGTTTGAGTAATGTTGATCGTGGCGAGCACAAATTGCAGGTTTCACTGGTCAATAAAGATAACAAAGCGATAGCGACAAGCGAAGTCGTGACAATTTATCTGCATCGATTTTCGAAGTTATTTAAACACAACTCACCAGCACCTATCCCAACTCAGTAAAATTGCAGTTTTAACGTATTTCATGCACACTTGATTTGCACCAATTTGGTGCGGTTTTAATTATTATGAATTGAGTGTATGGATCCAAGGCAATTACTTTCACATTTATCTACAGCAGTATTAATTATTGATGACGCACTCATTGTGCGCTTTGCTAACCCTGCGGCTGCACAGTTTTTCAATTTGAGGGTCTCAAAGCTGATTGATACGAACTTTAATGAACAGGTATTAGCCTTCGACATCAGTCTTGACCGTTTTCAACATGCCATTACCAATGGTAAGAGTTTAAATGTCAGCAATGCTTTATTGGTGACTCGAGATGGCGTTGAACGTTCCGTTGATTTGACGCTTTCACCGATGGACAATTCTCAGAGTATTCTAGAGTTGCGTATGATTGACCAACAGAAACGAATCGAGCAACAGTTCAATCAAGACGCACAACAACAAGCTGCACGATTTTTAGTACGTAACTTAGCTCACGAAATAAAAAACCCGCTTGGGGGGCTTCGTGGGGCAGCGCAATTACTATCAAAGCAGGTTCACGGTTCAGAATATCAAGAATTTACCGATATGATTATCGAACAGGCAGACAGAATGAAAGCCTTAGTCGATAAATTACTGGGCCCGCAAAAACCTACGCCCCATTACTTACAGAATATTCATCAGATCATTGAAAAGGTGATTCAACTCATTGAAATTACCTTGCCGAGCAACATCGAACTCATTCGTGATTATGACCCTTCATTGCCTGAAATCACCATGGACGCAGAGCAAATTCAGCAGGTCGTGATTAACTTACTGCAGAATGCCGTACAAGCAGTTGCGGACGCAAAGGGTAAAGTGACATTAAAAACACGTACTCAACACAGTATAACGATAGGAAATAAGCGCTTCCGTTCGGTGCTTGAGTTATCGGTGATTGATGATGGTCCAGGCGTACCTACAGAATTAAAAGACACTCTATTTTATCCGATGGTCACGGGTCGTGCTGAAGGGACTGGGCTTGGGCTGTCCATTGCGCACAATATTGCTCGGTTACATCAAGGACGTATCGATTGTAACTCTTCTCCTGGCCATACTATTTTTGTTTTAACGTTACCTATCAAGGAATAACCCGATGCAAGCACAAGAGCAAGTTTGGATTGTTGATGATGACAGTGCGATTCGTTGGGTGATTGAAAAGTCGCTCGCCTCAGAAAGCATCAGCTGTAGCAGCTTTTCGTCGGCGGATTCAGTATGGCAAGCGCTAGAAGTAGAACAACCGCAAGCGATTCTGTCCGATGTGAGAATGCCAGGAACGGATGGTATCAGTCTATTAGAACGCATTCAGCGGCACTTTCCAGACCTTCCTGTCATCATAATGACAGCGCATTCAGACTTAGACAGTGCCGTAACGGCATACCAAGCTGGTGCTTTTGAGTATTTACCCAAGCCATTTGATATTGACGAAGTGATTGCTTTAGTTAAAAGAGCACTAGCCCGGAGTCAAACTCAACCTAAGTCAGAACCAGAAGTAACTGATGTCGTTACACCTGAAATCATTGGTGAAGCACCTGCGATGCAAGATGTGTTTCGAGCCATTGGAAGATTATCACGTTCATCAATGAGTGTATTGATTCATGGTCAATCTGGTACGGGTAAAGAGTTGGTCGCTCGAGCGTTACATAAACACAGCCCTCGAGCAGGCAAGCCATTTGTTGCACTCAATATGGCTGCCATTCCAAAAGAGTTGATTGAAGCTGAGTTATTTGGGCATGAGAAAGGTGCATTTACCGGAGCAACTGAGCAACGTAAAGGCTGGTTCGAACAAGCCAGCGGTGGGACACTGTTTTTAGATGAAATTGGTGATATGCCACTTGAAGTGCAAACTCGACTGCTGAGGGTATTAGCCGAAGGCAGCTTTTATCGAGTGGGTGCGAATAAAATGGTGAATGTGGATGTACGGATCATTGCAGCGACCCATCAAAATTTATTACAAAAGGTGGAACAAGGTGATTTTCGAGAGGATTTGTTTCATCGCTTGAACGTGATTCAAATTGAGTTACCAGCACTAAATCAACGTCGTGAAGATATTCCTGCCTTAGTGAACCAATTTTTAAATATTACAGCTAATGAGCTCGGTGTAGAGGCTAAGTCAATTTCAACGTCAGCGATGCAAACACTGGTTAATTTTGATTGGCCGGGTAATGTCAGGCAGTTAGAAAACACCTGCCGTTGGCTCACCGTAATGGCGGCCAGTCATGAAGTACTGGTGTCAGATCTGCCGATTGAAATTCAACAAGGCCAGAAGGCGACAAACTCAACAGGTCAACAATCTTGGCAACATGGGTTAAGAGAGCATATTCAGAACCTGTTCGAGCAAGGTAAACATGATGTAATGAATGATACCTTGTCCGAAGTGGAGCAGGTTTTGATTACAGAAGCACTCAAACACACCCAAGGACACAAACAAGAAGCGGCAAAAGTTTTGGGCTGTGGGCGTAATACGTTGACCCGCAAACTTAAAGAAATAAGTTAGCTTTTTATACTCGTGATACTTGAAGACGTAGTGTCAAGTATCACGAATATGGCATCAACGCACTTGATGCCAATGACTGAGTTTTTGTTGCTGCATGATCAGTAATAAGCCTAGAGGTGCAATAAAGCTGACAATAGCGATGGCGTCTGGTGCGGGTAACGATGTCTGTTGAATCAAGCCACAGATCAAGGCTGCACCACTCATTTGGATAAAACCCAGTAATGCGGTTGCTGTTCCTGCGCGATTACCAAAAGCCGTAAGTGCCATGCTGGTTGCTGGACCGAGAAGCAAAGCAAACCCTACACACAATAAAATCATCGGTAACATGAAGGCATATTCCGGAGCAATGAACTGTGTCGCTGTTTGAGTCTGAAGCAGTTCAACCCACAATGCGGTGCTGATGAATAAACTAAAAGCCAATTTTACGGTTAAGTGATTTCCTAATCGTTTCGATACCATCGGCGCAATAAAGCAGGCAATGATATTCAGTAAGGCGTTAAAACCAAATAATGCACTGAAACCAAGTTCAGATACCCCCAAATGGCCAATCAGCCATACCGGTGAATAAGAGACGTAACAGAGAATTGCTGCCATTGCACTCATACAGCTGATGGCATAAAACAAAAAATGGGGCTCTTTTAACACTGGCCAGAAGCGTTGCAAGTTGTAAAGTTTGCCATGGCTGATCGTGTCTTCAGGCTTGGTTTCAGAAAACCGGAAAACCACGACCAATAACATTACAGCGGCAAATAGCGTCATGAAGATAAAGTTAGAACGCCAGCCAAACTGCATGGCGAGCAATCCACCTAAACTGGGTGCTAGGGCTGGGATCACACAAATAGCACCATTCAAATAACTGTAAATTTTTGAGCTTTCTTTCGAGGTGAAACAGTCACGGACAGCACTGAACGCTACGATCGAAGTAGAACAAGCAGCTAAACCCTGAAGCACTCTTGCGAGTAACAGAACGTTAAACTCATAAGCTATGGCAGCCAATAAGCTACTTAAGCCGTAAAGGACGACACCGAATAATGCGACAGGTTTGCGTCCAAATCGGTCAACGAGTGGCCCGATAAGAATCTGACCCACGCCCATAGAAAATAAAAACAGAACGAGTGTGGACTGAATGTCACTGTTTGAAACCGAAAACTCGGTTGCCATTACAGGCATAGAAGGTAAATAGATATCAATAGCTAATGGGCTAAGTAATACCAAAAGCATTAATATTGGTAGAGAGGTTTTACGCATATCTGTCCCTAGAAACTGCAAGGGAAAACAAAAAGGATTGTTCTCATAATTAAAAAAAGTTAACTTTTAGTTGAATAAGTGAACGGAAAATAGAACCCCTACTAAAAGTGGTGGCATATTCTAGCGAATTATTTAAATGGAAGAAATGAATATTCAATTAAATAATCAATCTAATGAATTAACTCAACGGGTTAAAAACATTTCAGCTTGTCAGATTTGTGCCGGAGTACTACCTCATCAACCAAGACCGGTAATACAGGTGAGTCAAAGTGCCAAGATATTGATTGTTGGACAAGCTCCTGGCAGGAAGGTGCATGAAACGGGGATTCCGTTTAATGATGCCAGCGGTCAACGTTTCGTGAATGGCTTGGTGTAACGGAAGCGCAATTTTATGACCCCAATCTGTTTGCCATTATTCCTATGAGGTTTTGTTTTCCAGGTACGGGTAAACAAGGGGATCTGCCGCCAAGACCAGAATGTGCCAAACATTGGCGAGCCCAATTATTAAGATTGTTACCCAATATTCAGCTGACCATCGTAATTGGGCAGTATGCGCAGGCTTATCATTTTAACGATAAGGAAATGTCGGTTACTGAGCGAAGTGAAGAATTGGCAGCAGTACTGGCCGAGTCGAATTCCACTCCCGCACCCAGTCCAAGAAATCGAATTTGGTTAAAACGCAACCCTTGGTATGAACAAAAATTAACCCCTAAATTGAGATCTGAAGTAAAAAACTGTTTATATTCTACTTAAATACCGTTAGGAGATAGCGTTTTGTCAAATGTCAGGTTTCCTGTAAGTACCGTAAAACAGTTATTAGCTCTTGAAAATGAGGTGGATTTTCCTTTTCGACTCGATGTCGAAGCCGTGAACTCTGATGCAAACACCAGAAGCTTTGGGGTGACAGTCTCAAAAGACAGAGCTGTGAAAATTTTTGTGAAAAATACTTTTGGCTCATTGACTGATAAGGTTAATGGGCAACAACAAGAGCGAGTACTCAATGCCTTGAAAGGCTTCACATCTCGAGTTATCTCTAATCAAACAGTGAAGGTAGGAACGTTAGTCAATGTTGAAAAAGATCGAATATCGAGCGATTCTCTTAATTCAAAAGCTTGGCTATTAGGAGCCCAAAGGCCTTGTATGAAAGATACTGAGCCATTAACTTTGGTTGTTGATTTTGATGAGGTCATTACTTCGACAGAGTCAACGAGTACTTTTAAAGAAGCCCACTCTATAAATCAGACTGGCTTTTTAGGCCAGAAAGTTATTCACATGTCTCCGGCAAGGATGGCACAACTTCGATATCTTCAAAATAAAGGGCATGAAATTAAAGTTTTAACTGAAAATAAATTTATTTATCAAGAATTAAAAGAGTTATTCTCTTCATATGGTATCTATCTTAAAAAGGAAAATGTGATATCCACAATGCCTGAAACTCCCATGGAGCTAGATAAATTTTATGAACAAACAATAAAACCAAATATAGATAAGATTGACTTTGTCGAGCAACAACGTTGGGGTGAAACTCATCTATTTTTGTCTAACCAGGTTGTAATGAAAAGTAGAGGATATGAAAAATCAGCACAAAACGGTTATCAATTGAAAACAGTTAACAGCCACTTTATAGGTGAAAGGGTAAGCTTTCCAAATTTTGGCTAGATTTATTTTTTATTTGGTTACAATTTTTATACTTGTTTGAGCCGTATTCTCCTCTACTTTTGATTAATTACGGTTCAAATCTCTTAAGAAAACGGTATATTAGCTTCACTAGTTTGCTGCGTCAGTGAAGGGATATATCATGAGTCAAGAAACAACAAAAATATTAGTCGTTGATGACGATATGCGCTTACGTTCGTTATTAGAACGTTATCTTGTTGAACAAGGTTTTTATGTGCGCAGTGCAGCCAACTCAGAGCAAATGGATCGCTTACTTGAGCGTGAAAATTTCCATATGATTATCCTCGATCTGATGCTTCCTGGTGAAGATGGTTTGTCCATTTGTCGTCGTTTGCGTCAGCAGAAAAATAACATCCCTATTGTAATGTTAACGGCTAAAGGCGACGAAGTTGACCGTATTATTGGCCTCGAACTCGGCGCTGACGACTATTTACCTAAGCCATTTAATCCACGTGAGTTATTAGCACGAATCAATGCGGTCATGCGTCGTCGTACTCAAGAAGTGCCAGGTGCCCCTTCTCAACAAGAAGAAACCATTGAGTTTGGTAAGTTTAAGCTCGATTTGGCAACTCGTGTTATGTACGACGGTGATAACGCTATTAGCCTAACGAGCGGCGAGTTTGCGGTATTAAAAGTATTAGTGACGCATCCAAGAGAACCACTATCCCGTGATAAGTTGATGAACCTTGCCCGTGGTAGGGATTATTCAGCGCTTGAGCGTTCTATTGATGTGCAGGTTTCACGTTTGCGCCGATTAATTGAACAAGATGCCGCTAATCCAAGATATATTCAAACCGTATGGGGCTTGGGTTATGTGTTTGTACCAGATGGTTCGGCACAATAATCAAAAACTGAACCATTGAAAAAAAATAGCATCTGGCGCAAGTTACTTCCTCGTAGCGCTTTTAGTCAAACCGTACTCTTGATAGGCAGCTTGTTGCTTATCAATCAGCTTGTGTCTTATTGGACGGTTGCCGTCTACTTTATCAAACCCAGTTATGAGCAAATTAATGAGTTAATTGCTCGTCAAGTTAAGCTATTGTTTGTTGATGAAATTGAAATTGGTCGCCAGCACCTTACCTTAGTGGATGCGCTCAATGCCAAGGTTCGCGACGATGGTATGCGGGTCTACAGCCAAAAACAAGCACGTGATGCAGGCGTTGATAATGCCACTTACTATGGTTTTTGGTCATCAGAAATGTCTGAATATTTAGGCGGTAAAGCAGAGGTGCGAGTGATGCAAGCGCAGCATTTGCAAGTATGGATCCGTCCTCCACAGGCACCATCGATTTGGATTAAAGTGACATTAAATAGTGGGATAAATGAAGATCAACTATCCCCGTTAACCTTGTATTTATTAGTGATCGGCGCATTAAGTGTGATCGGTGGTTGGATGTTTGCTCGTAAGCAAAATAAGCCGCTCCGTCGATTACAAAAAGCAGCATTATCGGTATCCAAAGGTAGTTTTCCTCAGTCTTTACCCTTAGAAGGTTCTACTGAATTAGTGGAAGTAACCAATGCTTTCAATCGCATGGCTTCCAGTATGAAACAGTTGGAGCAAGACAGAGCGTTGTTAATGGCGGGGATATCTCACGATTTACGCACGCCGTTAACTCGTATTCGCTTAGCCTCTGAAATGATGGTTGAAGAAGATGAGTACCTCAAAGATGGCATTGTTAATGATATCGAAGATATGGATGCCATTATTAATCAGTTTATTGCTTATATCAGGCAAGATCAGCAAGAGTTAGTGGAGTTAATTTCGATTAACCGTTTACTGAAAGAAGTCGCTGACGCTGAAACGCACCGAGATGTAGATATAGAACTGGAACTGGGCCATTGTCCTGATATTTCAATTAGAGCGGTCTCGATAAAACGGGTGATCACCAATTTGGTTGAAAATGCCTGTCGTTATGGCAACGGTTGGATCAAAATCAGCTCTTACACCACAAAATCATCCGTATGTTTTTGCATAGAGGATAATGGTCCTGGCATTGCTGAAGATCAAATCGAAACCGTGTTTCAGCCTTTCACACAGGGTGATAGCGCCCGAGGTAGTGTTGGTTCAGGACTTGGTCTTGCCATTATTAAACGCATTGTTGAAGGACACTTAGGTAAAGTCACACTATGTAACCGAAAGGAAGGCGGGCTGCGTGCAGAAGTTGAGTTACCGACTGAATAACAAAGAAAAGCAAGGATGTTAAATTGTTAGAGAACATTGAAGTCGATTTTGTTATAAAAAACCTACAGTACGTTATTTTATTAAGTCTTTTGGCCATTTCCATTTTTCAGCTTCGTAAAAGAAATCAAGTGATGAAATTATTGCAAGAGTATGTCAAAGGACATCATAAGCTGTTATAGGGGCTGTGGCAGTATTATCCTAAAAAACTCAGTTGAACGCTAAATAACTTTTTAAGCTTATGAAAGTGAGAAAATAATCTGATTAAATTTTACCACCTATTGGGTGAATCGCTCTACGCTTACAAGCTGGCTAAAATTGCCGTTATCTACGTTAGAACATTTGCAAGTAGATTAACTACTTGCTGCACGTTCTGCCTTGCTACCGATAATTTTTTCTGCGCTTGAAAACGTACCCAACTGAGTTTTCTAGGTTAAATAGTACGATTGGTATAACTTATTAACCCATATGATCTGGATGTGTTTTTAAGATTCCAGCAAACTGTTCAAAATGAGTATCAAATACTTCCACTAAATTTGGATCAAACTGGGTACCACTACAACGCATGATCTCTGCTTTGGCATCTAATATACTCCAAGAATCTTTGTAGCAACGTTTACTGCAAAGTGCATCAAATACATCTGCGAGAGATGTAATTCGTCCTTCTAGTGAAATATCACTGTTTGCTTTACCATTTGGATAACCTGCACCATCCCAGCGCTCGTGATGATCAAGTGCCAAGTTCGCTGCCATTTGAAAGGTACTATTTTGGTTGCCACTGAGGATTTCCCAGCCTTTTTGCGAATGCGTTTTCATTACATTCCATTCTTCGCTATCTAATTTTTCTGGTTTATTAAGTATCTTGTCAGGGATACCCACTTTGCCCACATCGTGTAATTGAGCGGCTAAGCGAATCGCTTCACAGTAAGCGGTAGATTTTCCGCTGAGCTCTGCGAGTGTTTTTGCATAAAGACCAACTCGAACAACATGGGCACCTGTTTCTTTTGAGCGAGACTCCATCGCTCCACCCATTAACGAGATAGTCAGCTCTTGAGTCTCTTTAAGCGAGTTGCTGAGTAGCAGGTTTTCATAGCTGAGCATGACATTTTTTAGGTACAGATCGATCATCTCGATACCTTGATAATCAATGACTTCTGAAGCTAGAAAGGCGAAAACCGTATCATGTTCATTTTCAGATTTGTGATAATAGACATAGTAATTATCTTCTTGAAAGCTCTGCTTGTTCGTCAGTGCTTGTGTAAATAATTGCTTATCGCGACTGTGCAGTTCATCAATATCATTACGAGTAATGATTTCAACTTTGGAACCTTTGCCTGAAAATATTTTCAGATTACGGTCGATTTTGGAAATACCGAAACCTTCTTCAACATTGATGAACATTTTGGTATTGGTAATATTCAATACGAGTCTAAGTTGCTCTAAAACAGCCTCAGCAAATTTTTGCAGATCGCTAAACTCACTCACATTCGTGATCGAAGAGATCACCTGCTTAAGCACCTTTCGGTGTTGTTGCAACAAGCAGATATCACGGTAGGCACGCAGTGAAGTATAGAAAGTGGTTTCTAAATCATTGCGGCGAAAGTCGGTTTTGGCTTTGTAACCGTCAATATCAAAATTACGAATGACACTCTGCTCAGGTGCGATCCCCGGCTGCCCAGTGCGCAAAATAATGCGGGAATAGTTATTGTTAAGCTGTTTACGAATAAATTTAGCCAACTCCAGCCCGGCATCATCAGCTTCCATTACGACGTCTAGTAAAATTAAGCCAAACTGTTGCCCTTGGGCTAACAATTCTCGGGCTTCCTTTCCTGAGTATGCACTTTGAAATTTTATCGCTTTATTTTCAAACTCAAAGCCGCTCATGATGAGTTTTGTCGATGTATGAACGTCTTTGTCATCATCGACAATTAAAACATGCCATACATCCCGCTCTTCCTTAAGCTCACTGTCCAAACTCAGCTCTCTATCATCTTCTAACCAGTCCAAAGTGAACTCCTTAACTATTTTTATTTTCTATGAGTAGGGGTAGCTTGATGGTAAAGCTCGTACCTTGATTGAATTTCGATTCGCAACTGATCTCGCCCTGCATTTTGTGAGTGATTAAGTTGTAAACAATACTCATGCCTAAGCCACTGCCACCTTGGCCTCGCTTGGTGGTGTAGAACGGGTCAAAAATGCGTTTTTGTTGCTCATGATTCATACCTTTGCCGTTATCACGATAGTTGACGGTGAGATATTGCTGGGTTTGCTCGATAACAATTTCAATTTGACCTGTCAGCTTGCCGTTATCAAAACCATGAATCAGCGAGTTAAGTAACAGGTTTGAGATAACCTGAGAAAACACGCCAGGGTAACTGGTTATCACCGGTGTTTGTCCTAACACCCGAGTATCAATGGTAACGGGCGTATTTTTAAATTTGTGATTGAGGCTCCTGATGGTATCCGTCAGGTAAGCATCAACAGTAAACTCACTCAAGGCTTCGCTACTCTGATCAACGGCAATTTTTTTAAAGCTTGAGATTAGGTTTGCTGCTCGCTCATTATTGCTCAGGAGTAACTGGCAATTTTCGATTGCAGCTGATAGAAAGTTTTCGAGTTGACTGCGCTTTAACGTGCCTGCTTCAACACCTTTTCTAAGCTCAAGTACTTCATGCTCTAGATGAGACGCTAATGCGACGCTAGTACCTAGCGGTGTGTTAACTTCATGGGCTACGCCGGCAACTAGGTTACCTAAAGAGGCCATTTTTTCTGATTCAATCAGTTGGCTTTGAGCTTGTTTTATTTGTTCAATATTCTGCTCTAACTGTTCATTTTTTTGGTTGAGTAAGACGGTTTGTTTATCGACTTCATGACTTAACAAGTTCAATAAACTTTTGTTGAATCTCATTCGAAAATAGAAAATGAGCAAGATACAGATAAGTAGGCCGATGAATCCTGTAATGGCAATACCGACCTTTAAATTAAGCTGATGGTTGAGCTGGTGAATATTCTGAGATGTTCTGGCTTCTTGAAGTTGGTAGAACTCATTTATGTAAGCCATGATTTTTATTTTGGTTTGAAAATAGTCTTCACTATAGAGAATATTGATGGCGGCTTGCTTGTCAGACTCGGTAAAGTTCATCGTAAGCTCGAATGCCTGAGATTCTAATTGCGTAAGCCGATCAGACTCTGTTTTAGCGCTTTCAAGCTGATCCAACTCGTTTTTTTGAATCCCACTTTCAAGCATTAACTGATTTAACGACTTTTGCTGACTAAATTTAAACGGTGCGCTGCCGTTTTTTGGCATTAAGAAGTCCCAATAAACACGCTCGTAATTAAGTGGTCTTGGTGATTCGCCTTCTCTTATCGCAATGATTTTATTGAAGAAACTCAGGTATTTTTTATCCTGAGTAACAGCATAAGCCCTTGCCATTAAGGTCAGTTGATCTGAACTGTGTCTAAGTTGCTCTGTGAGCAAGTAAGACTGATAGCGGTTTGCATTAGCTTTTAGTAATGCGGTAAATGATTGGTAAGAAAATAAGGAGAACACAAAGACGGTACATAAAAATATGGTAGCCAAAATCGTGAGCAGTTTAGGGATAAAATCAATTTTATTGAAATGGTCTTTATTAATCGTCATTGAAATGTAGATGTTTTCGTCATATTTATAAAGGAAAAGGTGCTGTACTTTTCGGTACACTCTTTTTGAGCTTATTATCGAGAAATTGATAATAAGTGGTTAATTCAAAATATGTCTTTAGAATTGAGTGGCGAAAGCTAGGCGGTCGAAAATACTCCGATTTTTTTCTATTGTAAAGTCTTCTTGGCTAGACTTGGTGTGTTGTACGGTAAAAACGACGAAAGTGTGATCTTTAGATGAAAAATGGGTAAAGCTTAAATTCTCAAGCTCTACCATTCGATACGATTACAGTGCTTTTAACATCACTTCCGCTTTGCTGACTTCAAATTCTTTTGGTGCTTCGACATTGAGTTTAGTGACTACACCATTTTCAATGATCATCGCATAGCGTTTTGAGCGTAAACCACCAAAACTGCCAGTTTCCATCTCTAAGCCTATCGCTTTTGTGAAGCTACCGTCACCATCCGCTAGCATCATAATGTGTTCAGCGTTTTGGCTGTCGCCCCATGCTTTCATGACAAAGGCGTCATTAACCGAAACACACGCAATAACATCAACACCTTTCGCTTGAAACTCATCAGCAAGCGTAATGTAACCAGGTAAATGAGCCGCTGAGCACGTTGGAGTAAATGCACCTGGAACGGCAAATAATACGACTTTTTTATCTTTAAACAGTTCGGATGTTTGGTGTTCGTTCATCCCATCTTTTGTCAGATGGGAGAGGAGACCGTCGGGTAGGTTTTGACCTTGTTCTATCATGTTTAACCTCATTTAGAGTACAGAATAAATATCAAATCGATTTTTTTTTGTTTTAATTGAAGCTGAAGGCTTTTGGCCATCAATAAATTTAGCATAATCGGGG
The DNA here is from genome assembly GCF_016900895.1 of Parashewanella hymeniacidonis. Classification (GTDB taxonomy): domain Bacteria; phylum Pseudomonadota; class Gammaproteobacteria; order Enterobacterales; family Shewanellaceae; genus Parashewanella; species Parashewanella hymeniacidonis. The sequence goes on along the minus strand of NZ_JAFEUN010000056.1, from coordinate 1,816 downwards.
CGCTTCACTACAACCCGTTTTTGAGCGATGATTAATGCGGGACTCAACAACTCATCGGCGTCTTCATCACTGCCGACTAGCGTCTGAAAAAGGCGCATTTCTTTTTTTACTTGTGCGGACTTTTCTCGATGAGGGTACATGGGGTCAAGGTAAACGACATCTGCCTTTAAACCAAGTGCAGTCAAAGATGTTTGACTGGCTCCATGGTGTAAGCTCATACGTTGTTGAACCCATGTGCCTATTTCTGGATCACGATAAGCGCGGTTAAGACCGTCTTCTAATAGCGCTGCGACTATGGGTTGTCGCTCTATTAATGTTACCTTACAACCGAGGCTCGCAAGGACAAAAGCATCACGGCCTAACCCTGCTGTAGCGTCAATAACACTCGGTACATTGCCATTCTTAAAGCCAACAGCTTTTGCTATTGCTTGACCTTTACCGCCACCAAACTTTCGTCTGTGTGCAACAGCGCCAGTCACAAAGTCAACGACGACACCAGACAGTTTCGGTTCGTCTCGTTTGTGTAAGGTGAGTGTCGCATTCTCAAACTTAAATTCGAATAGGCTGTCGTCAGAATGTTGTAAATTCCAGCGGGTGCAAATATCAACAAGCTCAACATTACTTTGATCAAAAAAAATGGATGTAGGCAAAAGAAATCACGAAATTAACGATAGATTGAAACGATTATACGCTGCTTCAAAACTGGTAGGAAGATGCTTTTGTTGCCCATAAGTTCGTTGCTTTTGATGATTGAATATCAAAAAACGGCAGTGAAGAAAACTGGAATAGTGTTGCAATAAATGAACTCGGAAACACTTTTACACTGTGGTTGTACTTTTCGACTGCTTTATTGTAGTGGCGGCATAATGTTGAGAATTCACTGTGTACAGAAAAATAGGGCTGCACAGACTCGATTTGTGAGTACTTCGTTAGTTGAGCCGCAATATCAGTGATTTTTTGGTTTAACTCATCACATTTCTTCAAATGATCTTGAATCGTATTAAAGTTATTCAATTTATGTTGTGAATAAAAATCTGACTGGAAGGCGTGTCGGTAGTCGTCGAGCACCTTGAGACTGGGCTCTTTTTGATTCATGGTCATGTCAGCGTGATGGACTGCTTTCAAAATCGCATGTATTTGTTGTTTTAGACTGTTATCAATAGCAGAAAGCGCACACATTACACTTTGTTGTTTAGCGTGTAATTGACGATAATTAAAATAAATCCAACAAATCCCTGCAAAACTGCAGATGGCCAGAACTAACATTTACATCAAAATTAATGAAATCATGAATTAAATGTAGCTGTCAGAAGCCCACTTTGCCAATTTAACTTATTTATTTAAAAGTAAATTTAAAATTACCGATCCGTGTTTTGTTAAGCGTAGGTTAAGCAAAATTAATTATAATTGGTATATGCAAGATTAGGGCAACCAATTCGCTCGTGAATGCAGGACTCTCAGCTATATCAGAGTCCTTTTTTTTATCTCTTTTTGGCCACATCAGTTCAAACGGGCTTTTCCAATGTTCTAATTTATTTAGAAGATTTTAAGTCTTCTTTAGGAATATCAAATAAGTACTCAGGATTTAAAATCTTAAACAGAGATGTTATCAAGCCATCGATAAACGAACTTAATCAAAGAAGTGATTTAACGGAACCCATCAAACTTGGGTAACAAATTAAGAGGATAAATCTGGTAACCATTCACCAGCGTAGTATTGACTAATCGCTGGTGAGGTTAAACACATCTGGATAAGGTTTACGTTGTGTTACAGCCGTAACAATTTCAGAGATAACTTCGAGCGCAGATAAACCAC
>NZ_JAFEUN010000055.1 GCF_016900895.1 Parashewanella hymeniacidonis | reverse complement strand
TCCTCATTAAGTTTTGTCGCTTTTTCCTCAACATATCATGGCGCATTGTGACGCCGAAGAGGAGTGGGGAGAGTCCATACCATTATGATACCTGAAGATGCTCGATTTCAGCGAGAATGCACAACTTGTTAATCAAGGTGACTGTGTGCGGCAATAGTGAGCTATTGTTAGCACTGGCAACGAAGAGTAACACGCTGTGCAACTCTTACTGCGTGGACTTTCTCAGCGGCAGTAATGCGGCGGCATTAGAAACACTCAACTGGCAATTATTGTTATTACAAATGGCTGGGTGTTTGATTGAGGTGTTGCAGGTCAAGTATCTCAACAATATTGTTGAACAGAGTCATCGAGCGGTGAAGTGGCAAATGCGAACGGCACTGGGCTACAAATCAATAGAGGGAGCTAAAGCCTCCATCGCTGGAGTTGAGCTCTGGCAAATGATAAAGGAACTCGGCCGCAAGCAACCGAGTTTTATTTGAACAGTCCAAGCTGATCTGCACTTTTCTCTTTTTTTGTCTAGCTCTACCAATTGATCTTGAACATACTTTCTGATTACTTTTTCAGTTGCATTACCTATCGTTTCAACAAAATAGCTCTGAGTCCAAAGCTTTCTTCCCCAAAAATATCTTCGCTTAATTTCTGGGTGAAATTTGAAAAATTGTCTAGCTGAAATACTTTTTATTATTTGCATCACATCACTTGGAGACATCTTAGGAACACCTCTTACAACCTTATGAATGTGATCAACTGGTATTTCTAGTTCTACAATATCTATTTCATAATCATAGCCAATTTTGTAAATAATCGACTTGAGCCGACTGTTAGGAATGTAGCTAGGATTTTGATATTTAAGTGGAATACGACCAACAACCTTTTCCATGCTAACGTCTAAAAGCACAAGATTAGGGTCATTTAAATTTTCTTCAAGCCAATCTGTAGCTAAAAGTATACTGCTCACCTTTGTCTCGCTTAATATACAATCTATTTAGATAAGTCATACATTAAGCGCTTTTCAAACACAGATAAACGTTTTTTTAGTAGAGAATGGTAGAGCACAGAGGATATTATGATACTCCAGTGCTCATAGTGCTCATATTAAGCACTGGAGAATGAGCTTTAACTACTTGTTCTCACCTACAGGAAACACTGTACGTCCATATTCATTATTAATAACTTGTGCCATCGCAAAATATATTGCACTTAAACCACAAATAATCCCTTCATAACCCGCTATCGTTCCCAATAATTCACTGCCAGTGAAATCTCTAGCAGCGAGCAAGAAAAATAAGATGGTAAGTGAACCAAATACAAACTGCTTTGCTATTGGATACTTTAATGAGCCGACGAACATAAACCCTGTAAACATTCCCCAAAGAACTAAATACCAGCCCATGAACGCAGGCGTACTAGCCTGAACTCCTGCACTTGGCATCAGAATCAAACCCACTAATGTTAACCAAAATAAGCCATATGAAGTGAATGCCGTAGTCCCAAAAGTATCACCACGCATGAAGCACATAATGCCAACAATAATTTGAGCTATTCCACCATAAAATATGCCCATTGATAGGATCATTGAATCAATTGGAAAAAAACCGGCATTATGAATATTAAGTAATACTGTTGTCATGCCAAACCCCATTAGACCGAGTGGAGCTGGATTAGCCAATTTAGTGCTCATTTATGTACCTTTTTGATTGGGAGAAATTCTGAAGTGAGCAGGTTTCGATAAGTTGAAATGCCACCAGCAGAATGCAGGCGGCGAATTCTATTTAAAGGAGCAAACCAAAACAAATTAAATTCTGAAAAGTGCTACCAAGCTCTTACTCTGATCAAATGGAGTAGATGTTCAAGTAGGATTATGTTTAGAGATACTGCAATCCTGCTGACAGAACTACCCCTTATTTTTACGGTAATACGCCTTAATTGCCAAAAACGAAAACAACACTGAATACACTACCAAAATAGTAATGTGTTTTATCACTGAGCCACCAACATCCATATCAGTTACTTTCAATGCCAACTGAGCTAAGTGGTAAGGAGGTAGTACATTTGCAAATTGTTGTAAAAATCCCGGCATCATATTAATTGGGATCCACAAACCTGATAAAAAGCTCATTGGTAAGTAGATCAGATTAATAATCGCTGCGGCACTGTTCGACTTCAACATTAACCCAAGCGTCAAACCAATCGCACAAAACGGCAAAGAACCAAGAATGAAAATTCCGCTCAGACTCAGCCATTGAGTCGCTGCTAAGTCAACGTTTCCAGCCAACGAACCAATGGCAAATAGAATCGTTATAATAATGGCTGCGAATAGCCCACTCAAAACAACTCTAGAAATCACATACGCTGAGGCCGGCATTGGCGAAACTTCTTTTAAATTAAACCACCCTTGCCCTCTTTCAACTGCAATCCCTACTCCAAATGAAAACAATGCAGGGCCAACGATGCCAAATACACAATACGTTATCATCAAATATGTTGCTGCACTTGTAGGGTTTTTAGCAAAAATAACCCCGAAAAATACATAGAACATCACAGGGAATAAGATTGTAGGTAAACAAAATGCTGGGGTGCGAATCAATCGTTTTAATTCAGAAATTGATTCCAACACGAATATATTCAATAAGCTCATTTTAGCTGGTGTTACGGTATTCATTACGCTACCTCCAAAATAGAACCTTTATCAACAGAGTTTAAATTTAGTGCTGAGAATGCTTGCTCTAAATCTGCTCCAGCAACGGTTAGGTTTTGAATCTGAAAACCCCTTTTGAAAAGATCTTTTAGCAGTTCTTCAGCAGAGTGAGACACAATTGAATAACAGTGTTGGTTTAATGCATTATCGAAGTATTGGTCGACAGAGGTCGCATTCAAAAAATGCTCGATATGCACTGATGATTGAAATTTAACGGTCTTAACGTCGGTGTAGGACTTAATCTCTGCAGGTGTTCCTTCTTTTGTTATTCGGCCATTATTTAAGATAATGATTCTATCTGACAACTTATCTGCCTCTTCTAGATAATGTGTCGTTAAAAGAATTGAAGTTCCTGTGGCTTTTAGCTCTTCAATTGCTTTCCATAACGCCTTTCTAGAATCAATATCCATTCCAACCGTTGGTTCATCTAGAAATAAAACCTTTGGATTGCCACATATGGCTAATGCAAATAACAAACGTTGTTTTTGTCCACCAGATAAGGGCTTACTGTATTCATATTCTTTGTTTTTAAGCCCAGAATACTCAAGCACTTTTTGATAACTCATTGGATCAGGATAATAACTTTGAAACAATTTTATGTGCTCTGAAACCGTAGACATGTCAGGCAGCCCAGATATCTGCAACATGACACCAGATAAACGTTTGAGCGCGATAGAACCGGGTTGGTGCCCCAAGATGTTTATTGCTCCTGTTCTTGTTCTGACTTGGCCCAACATGCTTTTAATTAGTGTTGTTTTCCCTGCGCCATTTGGCCCGAGTATAGAAAGTGTTTCTCCTGATTTTATTTCTAAATTAATTCCATCCAGAACCAGAGCATCCTTATAAGCAAAAGACAGTTCACTGACCTCACCGATGGATTGCTTTTGTGTATTACTCATGACATTTCCCTGCTGTGCGAGTCGATGAGTTAATTATTACTATTCGTACGACAAACGATATAGTCAGCTGTCATCAATTCGATATGACAAATGTCACTCCGAAAATGGAATACAAACTTTCATGAATAATTTTCAAGTCAAGTTACTAAAATCTACCAGGGAGCTAAACTAAAGAGCGCTTGATTTGCGGTTAAGCTTGAAATTTAATCAAAGGAAATAGAGCAGATAAATTAAGAGCCTCATTCGAGGCTCTTAATTAGGTTTAACGTAATTGCTTTTCAAGTTCGTTGGTTACTGAACCTGGTGTTCCACTGTTTCGTGCAAACAATGAATATGCTGCAGGAACAACGAGCAAGGTGAAAATCGTTGCCAAGATAATACCGAATAACACAACGATACCAATGACAAAACGAGTTTCTGCACCAGCGCCAGAAGCTAACACTAATGGCACGGCACCTGCGGCTGACGTGATTCCGGTCATTAAAATGGGTCTTAGACGCTGACAGGAAGATTGAATTAATGCTTTTTCAAACTCAACCCCTCTGTCTCTAAGCTGGTTCGCAAATTCAACAATCAAAATACCATTTTTAGCCGCTAATCCAACCAGCATAATAATGCCAACTTGGCTGTAAATATTTAAACTTTGCCCTGTTACATACAAACCAATTAATGCACCCAGTGTTGCAAGAGGCACAGTAAGCATAATGATCGCAGGGTGAATATAACTCTCAAACTGTGCGGCTAAGACTAAGAAAACAACACCCAGTGCTAGCACGAACACAAAGTAAATTGAGTCACCAGACTCTTGATAATCTTGAGATTGCCCTTTATAGCTAACCGTAGCTTCCGCAGGAAGGTAATCTTTTACAATTCCGTTTAAGTATGACAAAGCTTCACCTAACGAGTAACCATCAGCTAGGTTTGCCTCAATAGTTATCGCACGCATTCTGTTGTAACGATTCAGCGAACTGGCGTCTGCAAACTCTTGAATAGATACGAGGTTTGATAATGGGATTAGCTTACCACTTGTGTCTGAACGAACATAAATATTGTTCATATCCTCAGCAGTATTTTGCTGTTTACGATCACCTTCAAGTAACACGTCGTATTCACGACCATCACGCATATAAGTCGTTACAACACGTGAACCTAGAAGCGTTTCAAGTGTTTTACCGATTTGAGATACCGACACACCAAGCTCTGCTGCACGAGGTTTATCAATAACAACTCGAATTTGTGGCTTAGTCTCTTTATAGTCATCATCCAAACCCACAAGATTAGGGTTTTGCTTGGCTTTTTCCATGATAATGTCACGCCAGTGCGCTAGCTCTTCGTAAGTTGGCCCCCCTAATACAAACTTCACGGGCTTACCCACTCCACGACCAAAAGCCTGGCGCATTACAGGAAAGGCTCTGACTCCAGCCAAATCAGAAAGGCGGTTTCGTATATCAGCAATAATTGCATTAGCTGGACGACGTTTCGACCAATCTTCCAATACAATGATCGCCATACCATTAGAAAAGTCAGATACTCGGCCAAACCCTCTAGGCGCCCGGATTAATAGACGTTTAATGTCCCCTTGAACAACGAGTGGCATCAATCGATGTTCAATTTCAGTCATATATTTTTCAATGTATTCGAAACTGGCACCTTGAGGTCCATTCACTATTAAGAATATTGAACCGCGATCTTCTCTAGGTGCAAACTCTTGTGGGACTTTCTTTACCAATAAATAAGAGCAACCAAACGCAATCACAACAATCATAGAAATCAATGCTGGATGTTTAATAGAGAAGCGCAGTAGCCCTTTATACTTATTAATCAGCCAATTCATTGCTGATTCAACTTTCTTGGCTAGCCATGTATCTTCCTTTGATGGCTTAAGCAATTTTGAACACATCATCGGACTGAGCGTAAGTGCAACAATACTCGAGAAGAAAATCGCAGAGCTCATTGTTACGGCGAACTCTTTAAACAATTGTCCTAAATCACCATCCAAAAACGTAATTGGCATAAATACAGAAATCAGTACTGCTGTAGTAGCAATCACGGCAAAGGAAACCTCTCTAGCTCCTAAGTAAGCTGCTTTGAGTGGCGTCTCACCTTCTTCAATTCTTCTGTGTATATTCTCTAACATTACAATGGCATCATCGACCACCATGCCAATAGCGAGAATGAGTGCCAGTAAGGTTAATAAATTAATCGTATAGCCTAAGTAATACAGCACAATAAAGGTTCCCATTAAAGATACAGGAACCGTAATAGCCGGAATCAACATTGCCCGGGCGTTACCAAGGAATAAGTAAATAACGATAACAACTAGGATTAACGCAATAATTAGCGTGCTATACACTTCATGAACTGATGCCTCAATGAACACAGAGCTATCATAGGATCGCTTAATTTTCATTCCGTCAGGCAGTGTCGGATTTATTTGATCGACCAGCTTATTCACACCACGAGCAACATCCAATGTGTTTGCCGTTGATTGCTTAGCAACACCTAACCCAATCATAGATTCGCCATTACCGCGGAACATGATTCGGTTTTCTTCTGCGGCAACTTCGACTTTAGCAACATCTCCTAACTTAATTAAGTAACCATCGTCACCTTTTTTAAGTACCAAGTTTTTAAAATCATTGGGGTTCAAATAGCTACGTTGTAGCCTAACGGTGAAATGTCGCTCTTTGGACTCAATCGAACCTGCAGGTAATTCTACGTTTTCGCTGCGCAGTTTATTCTCAATATCATTGACCGTTAACCCACGTGCAGCAAGCGCTTGGCGATCGATCCAAACTCGCATGGCATAATTTTTACCTCCACCAATAAAGATATTCGCCACACCATCTACAACAGAAATACGATCGACTAAGTAGCGTCTCGCATAGTCAGTAAGTTGCAATGTGTTCATGTTCGTCGAAACTAAGTTCAACCACATGATGGCATCATCATCACTGTCCGCCTTTTGAATTTCAGGCGGTTCCGCTTCTGTAGGCAGGTTTTTTAGAATACCTGATACCCTATCCCTAATGTCATTAGCCGCTGAATCAATATCAGTTTTCGTTGTAAACTCGATTGTGATATCTGAGCGTCCATCTCTGCTTCGAGATGAGATAAACTTTATCCCCTGAACACCACTGATTCGGTTCTCAATAACCTGAGTAATTCGACTTTCAACAACAGCAGCACTTGCACCACGGTAGCTGGTCTTTACTGAAACAATTGGAGGGTCAATATTTGGGTATTCACGTAAAGGTAATTTATCGAATGCCACAAAGCCAAAAACAATAAGCAGCAAACTGATAACGGATGCAAAAACTGGACGTTTTACCGATAAGTCAGTCAAAATCATGCGACAGAACCTTGCTTGATTGATTCATAAGTGAAGTTTTCATCATTTTGTGGCTGGACTTTATCACCCGGTCTCACTTTCAAGAAACCACGGGTGATGACTTTGTCACCTTTTTTTAGTCCGTTAACGATTTCGACAATACCAAGCTTACGAAGACCTATTTCAACTTGTTGCTGAACAACTTCATTTTTGTCATTCACAATATAAACGTACTGCCTATCTTGTCTAGGGATAATGGCTGATTCAGGAATGATTAATGCCGTACGTGTTTCTTTGATTAGATCAATTGTCATCAGCATACCTGGTAACAACTTTGATTCTGAATTATCGAGCTGAGCTCTTACTACAACAGCCCTTGTAGTTGGGTCAATTCTAGTATCAATTGACTTTACTTTACCCTTGAACACTTCTCCAGGGTAGGCTACTGCTAAAGCTTCAACAACTTTACCCGGCTTCAAAACTTGTAGATAGCGTTCAGGAATAGTGAAATCTAATTTTAATGTTGAGATATTATCAAGAGTGGTAATTTCAGTTCCAGGAGTGACGAGCGAACCAACACTGATTTTTCTTAAACCTAAAACACCACTGAATGGTGCTTTAATTTGCCTATCTTTTAAATCGGCTAAGGCGCTATCTCTGTTTGCTTTTGCAGTATCAATGGCAGTTTGAAGCCTATCTTGTTCTAATTCCGCAACCGACTGTTCTTCAACTAACGTTTTTATACGGTTCAGTTCTCTTTCATTATTCTTCAAGTTCACTTGAGCTATGCGCAACTGAGCGCGTTGCTCTGCATCTCTAAGTTGAACTAATAACTGACCTTTTTTTACTTTTTGACCATCATCGAACTCTATTTTTGTTGCCACTTCAGTGACTTTTGATGTCACAATAATTGATTCACTGGCTTCTAAATTTCCAAGTGCTTCAATTTCATCATTTAATTTAGAATAGGTAGCAGGTTTAACGACAACAACAGGTAGGGAATTAGACTTTTGATTATTATTTTTGGCTTGGATATTCTGACTGAAACTCAGCGCCAGACTAAAGCATAAAACTGAAAATATAATTGTTTTCATAACAGCTCGATGAATGCATAAAATTACTGGGCAGTTTAATTAATATTTATGCAACATCAAGCTATTTTACTTTTACTTACACATTCAAATAGCTGCAGGTTAAAAAGGCGCCATCAAGGCGCCTTTTTGTACTTTTAGCTGCGCTTTTCTTGCATCAACTTAACAAATATTTCACTTAAACCGTTCATCGACTCGGTAGATAGTGGCTTTTCGTCAGGTGTCAAAATTCGAATATCTGTAGTATTCGGCAGACTTCCCTCTTTTGCAACAACTCGATAAGAACCATTTTCTAGATTCAGCTCTTTACTGTCGCCCCATAAAGAGCTCCAAAAACCCGTTTCCTGTTTGAAGTCTACATAGTACAACCCTTTGTTGGTATCGACATCCACAATTTCAAAACCAGCTTCAGGCAGTACGATTCTCAATCTATCCCACACTTTTTGGAAATCAGCTTTCGCTACCCAATGTTGTGAGTCAGAAGGTGTTGAAACAAACTTAGTAGATATTCCGGCACTTCTAGCAACACGCTTAGCTTTAATCGACTTATCACGAGAGTGGCTTAGGTACCCAACCGCACTATTAAGCATATCTACGGCATAACGATGTTCATCATCACCGGTAAGCATAATATTTTGCTCAGTACCATTATAATCTTCATGGTGTTCGATCAGTTTTATCTTGATATCACCAGTACGTCCATGAGGTTTTATGTTGATATCAAATTCATAGCGTTGGCGAAGTGTATAAACTTTATCACTCCCCCACATGCTTGAATCAATGACTTCTTTGCTTTCAATCCAATCCGTTTGAATAACAATAGGATCGGTTGTTTCTTTTAATATTTTAATATCACGATGTTTCAAAAATGCTTTTATCGATGACGTAATTTCTTGCTTCAAATCTGTCGCACTATCAATCGATTCAATAACGATTTTTATGCCATTACCCGTATCTTCGACGTGAGTACCTTCAGCTGTAGGCAACACTTGTAAAGGCGGACGAATGTCTAATGCTTCACCCACTAGGGACTTAGCATTCTTTGCAACATTCGGAATTTGATATTCTCTGTTGTATTTAGGCTCATGTAACCCTTCAGGGATTACAAGTTTAGATTCTGATTTTGCGTTGATGTAATCATCGCTACCATTGGCTTGTCTTCTTTCAATTGGTGTAGAACAAGCTGAAACAGCTAAAATTAAAACCAACGGCGAAACTTGTTTTAGCATTAATTTATTTAACCTCTAGTTGGGCTTTTTCCATTGCTTCTTTAACCAGACCATAGTTTGCACTAGAAAGTTCAGTTAAAGGTAAACGAATTGTATTATTTTTTATGAGACCAAGCTCGAAAGCAGCCCATTTCACGGGTATTGGATTAGCTTCTACAAATAAAGAGCTATGTAACAAGGAAAGCTCGTTATCAAATGCATAAGCATGCTCTTTGTCCCCATTAAATGCTGAATCACACATTTTCTTATAGAGACTTGGAGCGATATTATTTACTACAGAAATAGCGCCATCACCGCCTGACAATATAAACTCGCACGCTGTCGCATCATCACCACTTAACAACCCGAAAGAGTCATCACATAGATCTTTGAGTTTATGTAAACGCGATAAATCACCAGTAGCTTCTTTTATAGCTACAATATTTTTAAACGTTGATAACTCCGCAATTGTTTCAGGTTGCATATCGACACCAGTTCTACCTGGTACGTTATAAAGAATTTGTGGGATATCTGTGTGACTGGCAACCGCTTTGTAATGAGCGATTAGCCCCTTTGGTGATGGCTTATTATAATATGGGGTTACGCCCAACATACCATCAACACCGGTGCCATTGAGTGCTTGAGTTAATTCGATGGCATGAGCTGTAGCATTCGCTCCGTTTCCTGCAATAACTGGAACTCTACCATTTGAGAATTTAACGACCTGTTCAACAATTCTAACGTGTTCGGTTAGTGTCACAGTTGCAGACTCACCTGTGGTGCCAACAGCAACAATTCCGTCTGTACCATTATTGATATGAAAATCGACCAATTTGTCTAATCCTTCAACATCAATACTACCATCCAAGTTCATTGGCGTGATTAAGGCAACATAGCTACCTTTAAACATCTGAAATCCCCATTTATAAGAATCAAGGTATGTTACTGTTCGATATCAATAATGACAAGTACAAACAACTGGATAAATTATGATAGGATTACTTTCTTATTATTTATACAGCTTGTCTATTAAAGAGGTAAATGCATGACCCATCAACTTGTCGTTACTGCGATGGGGGTTGATCGCCCAGGAATCGTGAGCAAATTAGCTCGCCAAGCCAGTGATAGTGATTGTGATATTGTTGATAGCAGAATGGCTATTTTTGGGAATGAATTTACATTAATAATGCTTCTTGAGGGCTCATGGTCAGCCATAACAAAAATTGAAAGTACCATACCAAGCTTAAGTCTTGAACTTGAATTAATGACAGTTGTTAAAAGAACATCTAGGCACACACCAACCAGTTATTCGTCTCGTTTTCAAATTAGCTTTTGTGGCCAAGACAACCGCGGTACGATGAAGGCTATAACAGAATTTTTAGCAGAGAAATCAATGGATCTCGCGACATTTGGTTCTCACGCAGAGGAAGACAGCAACGGCAAACCCTATCAACAGATTGATTTAGCCGTCAACTTACCTGAAAATCTCGACATCGATTCAATTGAAGATGAGATACAAGCTTTTGCAAAAAGTTTAGATCTAAGCTGTACATTAAGACGGATGAGTGATTCCAATTAATCAAAAGGAACAAAAATGAAAACATTAGTTAAAGGTGATACTGCACCAAATTTCACCCTAAACGATCAGTATGGGAACTCGCATAATCTAAAAGATGCTCTTAAATCTGGCCCTGTACTTGTCTATTTTTATCCAAAAGCTAGCACTCCAGGTTGTACCGTACAAGCTTGTGGACTTCGTGATTCAAAATCCAATCTTGCACAGCATAAAGTTACCGTTTTCGGAGTGAGCCCTGATCCAGTAGCGAAGCTGTTACGATTTTCAGATAAACAAGAACTTAACTTTACACTATTGAGTGATGAAGACCATGCTATCGCAGATGCGTTTGGTGTTTGGGGTGAAAAGAAGTTCACCCCTAGAAATTTTTTATGACAAAAACCCTTGATAATTTTTTATGACAATCTACCTTTAATATGTGAGTAACATATTGAGGGTTGTTTTGTGATAGAAAAGCATGACGAAAATGATATTTATGATGACTACCGATTGCTCTCCATAGAGGTAGATACATTAGCTAAACTGAGAATTTCACAGGTCATCGATACTGACTCTGGGGAAGTGACCCACTCACCCTACCTCTCCCCATCCAAATTACAGTCTCGCATAAAGAAGACCGATATTATCGTTGCACCAGATGGCCGTGTTGTTTATCCACAATCTCTTTATCTTGTGTCAAAACTCAGCGGTGAAGGAAAAATTCAAGACACCAAATCAATGGCCAAAGGCTTATTGGCCTTTACTCGATATTTAGACTCTACCCACTACCCTCAAGTTGATGATGATGGGAATGTGATACCACCTCAGTACCTAACCTATAAAACACTGACGAAACATGAGGAAGAAGGCGCACCTTGGCAATTTGCTGAGCACCTTTTAGCAAACTGTCGATCTCGGAAAGAGGCAACTGGTGACGAAGCGTACTCGCTTAACTCAGCAAGAAGCTATATGGGTGCTGTTATTGGGTTTTATAAGTGGATGCAGAGACACGGTTACCTCAAAAATGATGATGAGCATGTCCTGACACACTTCACCGAGGTTGAGGTTAACCTAGGCTACACCAACCAGCATGACATGCTTGCCCATACTAAGTCTGGCGCAAAGCGGGGCTATGAGATATCAAACATCATGAAGATGTTCCCAAAAATCGATAAAACGCCTGCTCATCAAAAATTGAAGCCTATGACGTTCGAGCATAAAGAACTGTTCTCTCAACACATTCGTACATTGCCAAAAGCTGCTTCCTTGATACTGAGACTATGTGAAAAGGCAGGACTTAGGATTGATGAAGCTACCCATTTTCCTGCTCGTGATATTGGTAATAAGGATTTTAGTGGATTAGATGTCGTGCCATTGACCATTACACATACCAAGGGCAGTAAGCCGCGCACGATTGAAATCCCTCTCGCACTGTATGAGGAATTAGAGCAATTCAAGGAATGTATTCAGCGACAAAAGAACCTAACTCGCCGAAAGGATCTGATCAATTCCAAAGAAGAACTAGACACCACTGAGTACCTTTTTCTTTCCAATAAAGGACGGCCTTACACAGAAAATACTCTAGAGGCGCATTTTAGCAAGCTGCGACTGCGCATCCGGGCAATAGAGCCTGACTGGTACTATCGAATCCATGACCTTCGCTCAACTTATGCCACGCATTGGCTTTGGCGTGAGTTTAGGGAGCGGCAAGTTGCCTATGAGTACCTAATGGACGAGTTAGCCTCGCTTATGGGACATTCGAGCACAGCAACGACGGAAAAGTACATTAAGTTCATGAATAAACTTGATGACCAGCTAAGAGTCGCAATGAATAAAAACAACAAGATTAACGGGGGTTGGTAGCATGGCAAAAAGCCCGCTCGCTAAAATCTCAAAAATGGTTAAGCATGTTAGAAATGTTAAAAATATCTATCACTTACACCTTACCATCCCCTATAAAGATGCCAAAAGCAGAACAGTGACCGAGTTTGATATATCACACTTGTTACACCTTGGTGCAAATAGTAATAACAACAAAATCGAAAACCGTGCTCCTTATTTAAGGAGCTTTTGTAAACACGCCAATCAGTATGTTAATAATGGGAGTTCAGCAAGAACCGTCACGGCAACTTATGATGCATTACGAGCTTTCATTATCTTTTGTGACTCTGTAAACGTTGACCCATTTTCCGAAGCTGGCTATTTAAAATACACAGGAAACGATGGTGAGTTACGACATCGCATTAAAATGTATAACCCATCAAAAAAATTATGGGCAATGAGTGACGGTGATGAATTAGGTATCAAGGAAAATACCGCAGGTACTATTACTTCATATCTTCGCAAATCCCTTTCTTGGTGCGGATTACCCTCTGATTTGTGGGTAACCCAGCATCGAGGGTTTGCTGGCGAAAACACACCACACAAAGGTTATTCTGAGACCGAAGAAAAAGTCCTTGTCACTAGGTTGAGTGAGTTATTTTTCACTCTAGTCCCACAGCTCATTGCGGCAAAAAAAGAAAACCTCGTACTGCCAGACAAGTTACCAGTTGTTATTGATTTTGGAGGACACAAAGAAATCATTTCAATTGAAACCTCTCTCAAAACCCAGACACATGGTCAGAGCAAAAATGGGACATCTGTAAAACCTTCCGCTGCGTTTAACCTATCGATGGGGGCGGCTTATCACCTGATGTGCTTTTTTACCTCATTAAATGATAGCGACGTAAAGGGCATCGCTCATCCAATTACGATTCATACTGATGAGCGGGATAAAAGCTTAAAGGTAGTTAAGGTATCGAGCTTTAAAACAAGGGCAAACAAAAAGGTTGACGCTGCTCTTACCAACCAGAGCTTCGATGTCGATAAACGAGATGGCGTGAAGTTTATTAAAATCCTTGAGGCACTTTCAGCACTACACAGCGATGGCGAAGAAGGCTCAGAGTTACTATTCACGCTGAATAACCGTGGGGAGAAAAGCAGCACGTTTAATTTGGACCAAATAAACAAGCACCTAATGGTGGAGTTAAACCTACTATCACCCACCTGCGCATCTTGCCTGCCATGGTTTAAAGAGCTATTTTACAGCTACCGAAACCAACATGTTATCGAGTTAAACAAAAAAACCAATGTACTTGGTAGAATCATCATGAGCAAAATAACGCACCCGTGCTCGAAAGCGAAAACTACACAAGGCGCAACGAATGCCGCTTACTGCATTTTGTCATGCTACACAGGTTTACCACTCAAAGGTATCCTACTGCCACTTGCCTACTCAGAGAAAGATTCGAATGGCAATATCAAAATTTCATTCAAATACCGAAACGGTGACCGTCATGACTTCTCTATTCCTGCTACGGATAAGATCTTAATCCAAGATATCGAGCAATACGCCACAGAGTTAGCGGATAAACAAAAGTGTAAAAAGCATGAGCGATTACTGCTAAAACGAGGTAATGCGAAAGAAGTCCCTAAAGACTGGACCGGAATTAGCCCTATCAGCTCTAAGCTAATGCTTACATGGTCGATTAAGCCTAACGAATACCTTATTTCACTTCGGTCGAGTCGCTGGAGAGAAACGACCAGCAACCAAGCCTACTCCGACATTGGTAAAGGTGGTGTTCAGAGTATTCTTCAAAACCTTCAGCAGACCATTGATAAAAATTATGTCAATGGAGACCCGAGGCTTAACAAGGTTATCGTTTCACAAGCTATCCAAGTCGTGGAGCAATTAGATGAAGACACAGGTTTAGAGCAAGCCAAGGCGATGGTTGCGGCCAAACTTAGTATTCCAATGCTGGCACATGATGAATGGAGAAAGAAACAAGAGCAAGAAAAAGCAAAGACCAACCCAAATGGCATTCATTGCAACGGGCAACAAAGCATTGCAGGTGACAAAAATGCGCAGCGCAAAACAAATAATGCCATGAAGTTACCATTGCCTTGCACGGAGTACGACATGTGCCATAAATGCCAGTCAGCCAAAGCCGTCGATGAAGTTCAATCCATCTATAAACTTATCTCTTTCATTGATGTGTTGAAAGAAGCCTTAGACCATTACCCCAATGCGAAAGAGGAAGTCCATGAAAAGATAGCCGCTTTCGAGTTCACTCTCGACGGTGCAAGCCAGAATGTGTACGACAATGCCATGGCGATTTTTTTCAAAAACGGGCGTCACCCTCGGGTATCTATTAACCACGCCATTTTGGCCTTACACCGTTAATTAGGAGCCAACCATGATAAAGCTACCTAAGAACAACCTAGACCAACAAGATGCCCTTATTAACGCGCAAGATAATGTTGGAAGCTACACAAACTACCTGAACGACATATTAAAGCCTGCAATTGACTCGGGAGAGTGGGACGAATTTGAAGCGCTAGATATTGGTTTTAGCGTCACTGGTGAGTCACTCGGTAAGATTGGGGACGACGACGCTTGGAAAAAGCTACAACCCTTCTTTGAACCCAATACTACCCAAACAAGCACAATAGACTTCTCCTTTGATGGAAAAGTGATGGAACGCAACCTGAAAAATCAATTGAAGGCGCTGGCATTGACTATGATGTGGTGTTCCCCAAAAGACTACTCTTTTGATTCCATCTACATCACTGTCACTATGTTAAAGAAATTAGCTCTCGCTCTTTTGAATGAGGGTTACAACAGCTTTGAGTTTTTATCCTTTGACCAATTAGAGTCCTGGGTATTAAGCGATTTCACCGATATCGACTTTGAAAGAAATCGAATTTACGCAGCTCTCAATAAGCTATTTACGGAAGTAAAGAGGTTACCATTTAACGTTTGTCTTACCAAGAAGTTAACACCATCAAGTTTTGGTTTAACTCTTAAAGACGCTGCGCAATATACGGTTATACCACAGCGGTTATATTATTTGGGTTTGCAAGAGTCAGAAGCATTAGTTAACGAGCTATACCCCATTCGTGATGAACTAGGCAAGCTATCCGAATACATAGCTTCCTACTATGATAAAACCTATCAAAAGTACGCCAAATACCTTGCTAGCGACGCGGTAATACTAAAAAATGACAAACTTAACTGGTATTTATCCAAAGCCAATAAAATGGACAAAGAAAAAGCTATAGACTTTCAATCAGCTTTTCTCGCGCTAAAATATCCTTCACAAACAACGATCTTTGAATTACTCCATAAGTATAAACCCGTAATCAGCACTCACTACATCGACAAATTCTACCCAGACAGAACATTGAGGTTTGGTAACAGAATGGTCACTGGGCTTGGGGAAGGACAATCATTATTTAAACAGCTCAACGGCGGTTGCCTCTGGGCGCTAATGTCTCGAACGGGCATGCGCTCTGATGAAATATTTCACCTTCATACCGCGAAGGGGTGCACAAAAGAAACCATATCTAATCAAACCATTCATATCATCCATGCTGACCTATCAAAGACCACTAAAGGCTCTCAGTCAAAACAGGATGAATTTGTGACTACTGAGATCGGAAAAAAAGCTTACGAGGTACTACAAGCGCTACATGAACCACTTAGGAGGTACCACCCTGAGAGCCAAGCATTTTTTCATAAGGTTAGAGGTGACTGTGGGGCTAGTCATAAAAGTTCAATCGGTAAACATATAACACATTGGTTTGAAAGCACTCTAGGGGAGATACTTTCGCTAACCAATGACGATGTGATTGATTTGAAGGTCTCCGACCCTAACCTTTCGTTTAATGTGGGTGAAGACTATGAGTTCTCAGGGCACCAGCTCCGTCGCTCGTTTGCCTACTATCTTATCGGCTTCGAGCTTTGTGCGTTCCCCCAACTCAAGCAGCAGTTCAGCCATGTATCGATGGCGATGACACGCCATTACGCTAAGAACGCCAGTAAATTCCAGAAAATCAGAAAGCAAAAGCAAAGCTTGGCTCACGCTATTGATGAAGAAAGGGTTGATCAAAAAGCGCTGGTGTACCTGAACATCTACAAGAAGCTGGCAAACAAAGAGCGTGTCGCTGGCGGCAAGGGCAAAGAGTTTGCCAAAAACATGATGAAGACTGAGCGTAACCTGTTTAAAGATAAGGTCGATAACGACAGGCTCTCGCTCAACTACTGGAAAAAGCAAATCCGAGATCAAAAGCGCCACATTCACGCCGTCGCCCCCGGAATTTACTGCACTTCAACAGGTTGTAGCCTACGTACACAAGTCAACCTATTAGAGTGTGTGGACTGTAAGAACGACTATATTGTCGATGCTGTTTTCGCAGAAGCTAAGCGCAAAGAGGCCGAAATTCATATGCTATGGGACATTGAACATGATGAATTAACGCCTCAAACAGGGTCAGAAGTGTATATCAAAATCAGGGCTGCTGAACGCATTATGAAAGACTTAGATATCAGCTACGAACCAGTGGTAATACCTCAAGAAGTTCAAGACCTGCTGATCAACTACGGAGTGACTGCGTAATGACACAAGCAACTAAGAGTAAGCTCATTAATGCCCTAGAGCGCCTGTTAGAGGGTAAACCAGAAAACCGTGAACTAAGGAAGAAAGCCCGAGCTGGTAAGCTAAAAATCAATGACCATAGCGTCGAGAAAGAATCGGGGCTTTCTGTTGGGTCATTGCGCAGGCACGAAGATGTTAAGACAATGGTGAAGAATAAGTCACTGGAATCCCGCGTAGCACAAGATGACTTAAGCCAGTCACCTATTGATGTTCTACAAGCGGAAGTGAAACAGCTAAAAGGCGACAAGACTCAAGCTAATAAGAAGAAAAAGGAATACCTAGATCTAGCTAAAAGTCATGAACAAGCATTAACCATACAAGCAGCAAGCCACATAAAAATGGTTCAAGAACTCATGGAGATGCTACATGAAAGTGAGCGAGAGAAGGCAATGGATAAGGTCATCAAAGCAAGGCCAGATAACCTTATCAAAGGCAATTTTAGATAAAAGCATCCTGTTTAGTGTAATCACTAGACAGGACACTTGATTAACGTTAAAAATGTACACTCTAACGTAATATAAATGCACTAAATAGGACGTAGCGAACAAAGCTACGCCACATACCATTAATTGAGAAAGTAAGGACAAAACCAATGGCAATCGAAGCCGGACAAACCGCACCAGATTTCACCCTAAATGACCAAGACAATAACCCATTGAAGCTATCTGAGCTTCAAGGAAAGAAGGTCCTGCTCTACTTCTACCCACGCGCATCAACACCGGGGTGCACAGTTCAGGCTCAAGGGTTGCGTGACACTAAAGCTGAGTTAGATGCTCACAACGTGGTTGTTCTTGGTTTAAGCCCAGACACCCCGAAAAAGCTGACGAACTTTATCAACAAGCAAGAGCTTAACTTCACTCTGCTAGCAGATGAAGAGCACGAAGTGTGTGAGAAGTACGGTGTCTGGCAACTCAAAAAGTTCATGGGCCGTGAAAACATGGGCGTAGTAAGAACAAGCTTCTTAATCAATGAGTCTGGCTATATTGAGCATGTATTCAACAAGTTCAAAACTAAAGACCACCATGAAGTTGTATTGGACTACCTAAACAGCAAATAACCGTCCATAAGCAATTAACTCTTCAAATTGGGGGCTGGCATGATTGGCTACATTCGAGTATCAGATCCACAAAGAGCCGATGGTGAATCACAAAGAGAAGCTATCAAGGCCTACGCCGCTAAACGTGGCATACAAATATCGGATTGGATAGAAGAACATGTGTCTGCCACCAAGACAGAACTTAATGAGCGGAAGTTATCTTCCCTCATTGCCTCTCAACAAAGCATCATTGTATCGGATATCACACGGCTGGGTCGCCACAAGGTTATGGAGTTGGTCGGCGCTATCGGCCAGATAGCCTCATACGGTGAGCTGCATTTGGCATACAACGACACCATAATTAACTCTGAGAACGTTGATAATGCTGAAATCATTTTTACAGTTATTGGGCAGTCTTTTGCCAGCGCTGTAGAGGCTCAGAAACGCTCTGAACGAGCCAAAGCAGGTCACGCTAAACGAAAAGCCAAAGGGCTATCATCTGGCCGTCAGAAGGGGCAGAAGGTTAAGTCCAGGCTTGATGAGCATACGGTGTTTATATTGAACCTCCTCGACACCAAGACCTCCAAAGCTGAAATCCTAAGAAAACTAAACGAACGCGGTGTTTCGATTACTAGAAGTAGATTTTACTCGTGGTTGGAAGACCGTGGACTTCATAATAAGAAGGCTGAATTCCAGAACGATATGTTCCAAGCATAAAGCTAACTAACTTCGAGTCCCCGCTAATCACAAACTCGTTTTTGTCGGATAGACGGCACCTGTTACCAGGTGCCACCCTCCTCAGAACCGTACGTGCAACTTTCACTGCATACGGCTCAAGCCTCCACGAAGGC
This sequence comes from Parashewanella hymeniacidonis, assembly GCF_016900895.1. Classification (GTDB taxonomy): domain Bacteria; phylum Pseudomonadota; class Gammaproteobacteria; order Enterobacterales; family Shewanellaceae; genus Parashewanella; species Parashewanella hymeniacidonis. Next base: position 12,735 of record NZ_JAFEUN010000055.1, on the reverse strand, counting down.
ACCGTTAAGCACCCAGTAGTTAAATCGTTACAGGACTAGAGGGAGACCAAAAGTTGATCGCAGCACTAGCCCTCGTTTTAATTACCTTTGCGATACGCACTTGAAGCTTTAATACCTCCCCGATAGCCACTCAGTGATTGAGAAACCACGGTTCGTTGTAAGAAGATGCACTAATTTCATTCGAAATCATCATTTGCTTTGGCTATGTTTTCATAAACTGTTGATGGGAGTATATTGACTAAAATTGTAGCGTCAGGTATTCGGTTATGAACATAGCCCAATTTCGTAAACTGATAACAAGTCTACAAGGATTGAGCGATAAACAACGCTTGGAAGCTTCCTCTGCTTTGAATAAACAAGCATCATCTGATCCTATATATCAGCAACTTGAGACTCGATTTATTGAACATCCAGAATGTCCCCATTGTCACAGCAACCTCATTAACCGATATGGAAAAACGGATGGTCATCAGCGTTATCGCTGTAAAAATTGCCTAAAGACATTCGTCGCCCACAGGAACACCTTTAGCCAGAATTCGTCATAGAGAGCGCTGGTCAGATTATTTTTACTGCATGACTAAAAACATGTCATTAAGAGAAGCTGCAAGTCATTGTGATTTAGATTTGAAAACTTCATTTAATTGGCGTCATCGCTTTTTAAAAATACCAACCACAATGCAACCATCTGTCTTAGAAGGAATAATTGAAGCAGATGAAACCTTTTATCCATATTCAGAAAAAGGAAGCCGAAGCTTGACTCGTGAACCTCGAAAAAGAGGAATGAAAGCTAAAAAGCGAGGACGTTCTGATGATGACTGGGTGAAAATCGTTACGGTAAAAGACAGAGCACATCATACTTATGACAACACTTTTGAACATGTAACCAGTGACGCTTTAACAAAAGAACTTGAAAGCAGAGTTCAAAAAGATAGCGTGCTATGTACCGATGGATTTAAGGCCTACATCGCATTTAGTAAGAAGAATGATCTTGTTCACAAGAGACTTAATATCTCAGCTGGAATAAGAGTGATTGAAAATGTGTTTCATATCCAACACGTTAATGCTTACCATAGCCAGCTCAAGTCATGGCTGGCAAAATTTCACGGTGTCGCAACAAAGTATTTGACACATTATCTAGGCTGGTTTCGATTTATGGAGAATAAAGAAAACTGCAATGAAAACAGCTTGTTCAAAGTTCAACAACAGTTAGTACCAACATAGCCTCTTTAAATATATTCAAGCCTCTGTTTTATATTGGGAAATAGCTGCCTCTGTGGTATAAGGTAAGAATGTATGAAAATAGTTGGAATAAGCTATGCTGAATGTCAGAATGTATCCTGCACAAAACGGAGATGCTTTCTTAGTTAGTTCAAATGGTACAAATTTGCTGATTGATGGTGGCTACGCAAAAACTTTTAATAATCATATTCTGAGTGATTTACGAGAAAAGGCTTCTAAGGGAGAATGTTTGGATCTTGTTATTGCTACCCATATAGACTCTGATCATATTTTAGGATTGATTCGATTTCTGTCGCAGAATGGGTCTTCTTTACAACCACAAATTATTCCCGTTAAAAATATTTGGCATAACAGTTTGCGTAATCTGACTGCTCCTTGTGAGTCAATCATTGTTGCTGAAGATCTTGAATTACTGAAGGCAATTAATAGACGTGGGCATCCCACAGCAGAAACAGAAAATGCAGCTAACCCCAAGGAAATAAGTGCCAGGCAGGGAAGTACATTCTCCTCATTGATACATCAAGGGAAGTATTTGTGGAATGGTAGTGATGGTACTAAGAGTATTTCATTGGAGAACATTCATAATTTTTCCATATCTGGAGATAACATTCGTGTGCTTTCCCCTTCAAAACAACGTTTAGAAGACTTGTTGAAGTCATGGAAAAAGGATCTACAGAAGTACGGGTATAAAGGAACTATAGGATCCGGTGCAATTATTGACGATGCATTTGAATTTAGTTTTGAACACCGATGTGAAACTCAAAAAAAAGACCCTACCCCTGTATCTGGAGGGCGACGTAAGACTCTTGAAGAGATCTACAAACCTGATGACTCTCCTACTAATGGTAGTTCGATAGCAACTATTGTTGAGTTGGGGGGGGCTAGATTATTAATGTTAGCTGATGCTTGGGCTGAAGATATTATAGAAGTTCTTAGTCAGCTTAAATCTACAGGCTGTTCAATGATGTTCGATGCTATAAAAATTTCTCACCATGGGAGTTTTCACAACACAAGCCCTGAGTTATTGAAGCTTGTTGATGCGCCTATGTATTTCATATCATCTAATGGAAATACACATGGTCATCCAGATATAGAGCTTCTTACTGCTATTGTTGATAGACCCGCTGATTTTTCCAGAACCTTGTACTTTAATTATTCGACGCCTGCATCGAATGAACTTATAGATTATAAAACACAAACCGGTGCGTCATTTTTAGTGTGTGAAAATGCTACGGACTGGATTCAAATACAAGAGAATTAAGTATGTTGGATGCTGAAGTTAGAACTGCTACCTGTAGAATTGAATGTGGTGAAGATACAGGGACTGCCTGGTTAGTAGCTCCTGACAAGGTTCTGACCGCTCGCCATTGCGTATTAGATGCATTTGTGGCCGACGATGACATCGATGAAAGTGTACCAATAACCTTAGCGTTTATCTTTTCCTCTCCCGCTAGAGAGATAAAAGCAAAAATCATCGATCATGATATAGATTTAGATATTTGCCTGCTCTCAATAGAAATACAAAGTGAGGTTACTCCTATTATTTTGAGTGACCAACTGCCAATTTGCGGTAGTACGTTTTACTCTTATGGCTGTCCCATTAATAAGTTAACAATTGGACATCGACTGGAAGGGACTATTGCACAAGTTCTAGATACTCCAAAGTTAGGTATAGATGTAGAAATTCATATCGATACTTCGGCAGCACTTGCAAATTACGAAGGTTTTTCTGGCTCTGCGCTCATTTGTGATGGTTCTTGTTTTGGACTTCTTAGAGTTTCTGTAGACAATACAGTAGGTGTAATATCCATATCACGGCAGGCTGACTTCTTGCGGAAGAATGGGGTTTTACCTGAGCATACAGAGATTGTAGATAAAAGAGTCGAAGAACTAGCATCACGAGAAGAGTTTATACGAGAATTTGATACTTTTGTGTCGTCTAAATCAGGAGGTTACATATTTATAGAAGGTGCTCATGGTATTGGGAAATCAACTTTTTGTGAAGCATATACGCCTATAGACTCATCACTGGAGCACTTCGATACATACAGTTTTACATCTCGAAATAACGCTGTAAATGCTGTTCAATTAGCTCAGCCACAAGAGTTTTATAATTGGTTTAATATGCAGGTTTCGATGTTCATTTGTCGTACGCCTGGCCGCATTGATAATAAAGATTATCCCCATCTACTAAAAGAGACTGAAAGACATCTAGTTCGATTAGGAGAGGAGTATTCCTCTCGAGGGAAAGTTGGATTATTATTCATCGATGGAATTGACGAGATTGCTAAACACGATGAAACATTGCTAAGCCACTTTATAGGTTTGTTTCCTCAGCAATTACCTCTTGGTCTAGCTATTGTTTTTTCAGCGCCTAGTTATATGAAATTAGCTACCCAACTAGGCGTAAGGTTAAGGCGTGATACCTGCATTTCAATGCCGTTATTAACTTATGATGTGACTCGAGATTTTTGTCGGCAGGCATTGACCGAAAATTGCTCTAACCCCGTAACCATAAAGCTAATCTGTGATCGGGCTCAGGGGCATCCACTTTATCTGCGTTATTTGATTGATTTGGTAAACTCTGGGAAGTTAAATGATGAACTTGCAGAGCTCCCACAAATAGAAGGAAGCATTCGTAACTACTATGAGTCCTTGTGGAATCAACTCCAGAGCGATATGGAGGCCGTTAATTTACTCGCTATTATGGTTCGTTTACGTTGGGGGGTAACCATAGAGCTGCTTACTGAGATCCTAAATCAAGGTGAGCAAGCGGTACTCGTAGGTACAATTGAACGGATACAGCACTTACTTTTAGAGCCCTGCAAAACGACAATTTATCACTCATCTTTTTGTGACTTTTTAACTGAAAAAACTCAACTCCGAGAGAGAGATATTCAATCTCGACTTTCTGCGTACTGTCTTGGTAATAGAAATAATAACTATGGGTTGCTGAATGTCATTCATCATGGGCTTAAAGCAGAAGAAACAGATAAAGCTTATATAATATCTCTGTGTGATCAGCGTTGGGTGGATGAATGCGTTATCGAGGGGATCGAACCAGATATTCTTCTTGGTGATTTGAATAAAGTTTTGGCTGCAGCAACTGACTTAGGTAGCTTGATTGAAACTGTTCGTATTTTGCTACTATCTCAAAGACTTCAGTTTCGCTATAACACCTTATTTTCTCAGTCTGCTGAGCTAATCGCAAGTGCTTTACTTTCCATAGGGATGACTCATGATGTCTTACAACATGTGATTCGTTACGGGCAATTAATCATCCCAATTCATCAAGCTCTTAGAGTTGCATTTCAGTTAATTAAATCTGATAACAATAAAGATGCACTGGAGTTATTGAGCATTATTGAGACTTCTCTGGATGAACAGCTTTCAACTAAAGGAGGACTTTTAATTCAGGACCTCTTGAAACTATATGACCTTCAAGTTCAGCAATTTATTCTGAAGTCGTCTGCAGGTGATAATAAAGCAGCTAGACAGCTACAACAATTCCAACTCTCTTTAATGAGAACGATCATCGATGGTATTCAAGATGAAGCTGCCAGTAAGTTTGTTCAAAGAGAAATGATGATTTATCAATTGGCTGCTAATATGTGCCTAATTAGTCAATACATCCCTGTTTCACTGATACGCCAGCATTATTCAGGACCATTAGAAGAGTTAGTAGAGCCACTAATTTATACAGTATCTTATTATAAATCCCTTTGTGATGATTATAGAGTAGTCCCTGAACAAAGCTTGCTTGAGCTAGTGTCAACGGATCTGAAAACATTAGTGCCAGATTTTTGGGATGACTCTAAAGAAGTTAACCCTAGTACTGTAGACTCTCTGATTACTCTGGGCACCCCACCTAGTGTAATACGAGTCATTTGTAGCGAACACGTTGACGTTAGAAAGAAAGCTTCTGTTCAGTTTATAGCTAAAGATAATGTTTCCATAGATGAGTCATCAATGCAGGACGGAATGGCACATTGGAGATATGTATCATATATCGATTCTGAATGTTTATGCCCTAATTTAGTGTCATTATCTCCTTCGAACTGGAGAGATGGAATAGATAACCTTTGCAGAAATATTGCATGGTGTGATGGTTCTGCAAGACGTTTCAAAGACAGTGCCGACGCAACAGGGCTAGGGGCGGTTTGGGATGTATTGCAACAGAATGTCTTTGAACAATTAAGGTTCAGCTTGGCGCAACGAGTACAGTGGGAGGATGCTTATGGTCTTCCTGAGGCTGTATTTCCGCATATATATCAATACTTGGCTACGTTAATTGTTGATGTTTTCCCTGAAAATATTTGTAACTTATTAACGTTTATTGAAGAGCAGTTCACTTATCAATGTGGTGTTTATTCAGAAGGTTTTAGGGATATTCTCAGCAACGTACTGACCGATGTTACGAACACATCTCTAGAGGAAAGTGTTGAAGATCAGGTTTTTTTATTGATGGAGCGATGGAGAGAGTTCGTAGTTTCTAACCTAAAAAACAGATATGAGATTGTTCCTGAACTATTAACAATCATTCCGCTATTTACTCGCCTAAATGCATCTGAGGAAGCAAAGAAAACATATCAGTTAGTTTTAGCGTTCTCTATGGGGCCTAGCTGGTATAAAGAGGATCAATTTGGGCTAAATGTTACTGCGCTTGAGTCTTTAAACCATGAGTTATCTTTGGAGTCTGGAGCTCTTAGCCAAATAGCAGGACTTCTAGATGCGGCTGGCGGAGAAATGACGTTCCAACGTTTTGTTCGATACGCTAAGCGTGATTTTATAGGAGCTCTATGTCTGCGCGGAGATTTTGCAAATGCGGTAGATTATTTTATCCGGCAAACCTACGGTACGTTAGAACAAATGTATCAAGAGGCAACTCAAGGAGATATTGATCGAGTATCTGAATTAAGAGGGACTCGTTTTCCCGGTGGTGCTTTAGATGAACAAGATTCTATCTTGTGTATTATCAAATCAGCGATCCCAAATGCAGATTGGCAACTTTGCTGGACATTACTAGAAAGCTATCAATTTGGAGACTCTCGTCACCTTAGTAATTATGCTGAAGCATATGGCCTCTTAATCAAAAAAGGTGAAGAGGACAGTGAAGCACTCACCATGATGATGAAACGGTTGGAAATTATTTGCGAATCTGAGCTTGAAAATGCTCAATGCTTTGAGTTCTTGTCTTCTATCAAACTGTATTTACCTGATGGACTCAAACAACAATTTGAAAATCGATTTGGTGTATATTTTAATTTATCACAAGCTTCAAAAGAAACAATTCAGCATTCCAAGGTAAGCTCTGTCGAACAAGCATGGAAAGGTGATTCAAATAAAGAAAAGGACTTAGATTCACTCCATTTACCAGGAACCTTTGGTACAAGTTGCTCTATGGCAGAAGCAGAAGCTGCTTTTTCGAAAGCAGATAGACACCTTCGCCGCCGTAATAAATCTGAAGCTCAGAGAGAAGTTATATCAGGCTTAGAAGCAATCCAATGCGGTGGTTGGCCAATATGGACCGGAGATACTGCACGATTGTCTCATGGACACTCTCGACTATTTCAAACAACAAGTTCTGTTTCTGATTTAGTTAAGTTGTATTCGCCTTTGATACTTAATGAGCGCTATTCCGAAAGCTGGCGCATTGCTGAAAGCTTAATTGGATTATTAGCAAATAGTTCTTCCAATGATGAGCAAGCTGCATTACTTAGGTCTGCTATAGATCATACTATTCTCATGGTTGGCAATGCTCAGGAAGAAATTAATAGTTATAAATTATTGGAAGAAGAACGAGATACAGACCTGTCATCTTGTCTTGTAAAACTTATTCTCCATACAATTGATCATCCAACTTGGATTAGAAGTGAGAAAGCAGCTGATATGCTACTTTGGTTATTGAGAAGTGATCTAAAATTTATCCATTTATTTGGAGCAAAAGCTTTCTCTATGGATAGTGGAAACCACCCAGATGTTATCTGTGGAGTTCTGGAGCAGTTATCTTATTCGGAACCAAAGCTTTGGGATTTGTTATATTCTGGGCTAGATTTTGATGCGATAGTACAAGAATGTAAGCATGTTGGGAGGCTCTCTGTTTTAGTTCGTATTACTGAACAAGCTGCAGAAAGAGAGTTTGCGGGAGCTTCAGAAGCATTAACGATTTTTCAAGACAGCTTTGGAAAAAAAGTTGACCTTTCTCAAGAAAAAAATGTGGATTGTCCAGCATGGGCGCAAAGTAGTGAAGAACAATGGTCAAGATTAAAGCAAATAGGCCTCGTAAACTCTGATTTAGTTGAGCAAGCTACATCGATAATGGAAGGTCTTTGTTCACCAATTCCTTTGGAAACCAGCTTAGAGATAGAGCAATTACTCGCTGAAGGGGCCTCTGGAAATATTAATCAACCTACGAGATGGTCTACAAAAGTACGCTTTGCAATTCAAGTAGCACTACAACCAGTTGTAAATAAAGAACAAATATCTAAAGTTGAAGAGGTTTTTCGAACATATAATCCTACACGATTAGATACACTAAGAACTATAAGGTTTACTTCACCAGCATTTAATTGGCTTAAAACACAAGACCCTAAACCAATCAATGGTAGGGACATTTATCTTGATTATTGCGAAAGAGTTTGGTTTGAAGGCAGTTTGAAATTGATAAGATTGACTGCATACATATCGGACGGTTCAAAATTCTTTCCAGTTCAATCTGGCAGATTTTTATCGACAGACAAACCAGCATTAGATTCTACTTCATATAAGGATGTTTGCGCTAACGTTATAGCTCTACCTGTTTATTTTGGCAGCTTTACACCTGCAATTCCAACTTCAAGATTTATGAGCTTATTGGGAAACAATAATCCAAACCTGAAAAGAGCTTGGTGGCGTTCAGGACGACTTACAGAACGTTATTCAGGAGCTCCTAAGAATGAAGGTTGTTATCTTTCTATTGATAAAGAAGCCCTTAGACTACCTCACGGTTTAAACCTCGTTTGGGTATATGAAGTAGATTTCGAGCCTATTGCATTAATTTATAACAATTAAAATTGGAGTCGTTATGAAATTTGAAAGATACGAAATCCCTGAAAATCGGTCTGAATTTGAACATGGATTTAATGTTCTACACAACACCATTAAAAGTGGTAAGTTTCATGTCGCTGAAGGTATTTCAATGGATGGAATACTCAGGGTGAGAAAACTACCAAACGGTCGATTGGATTTTCTCAGTGTTAATGAAAGCGCACGGCTACATGCAAATACGATACTTCATATGCAAAATTTCAATTTCCCTGATGACATTAAAGATAGTGGATTCTCTAATACGGATAAAGATTAGAAATTGCTTCATGATTTTTTGTTTTTCATAAAGCATGCTGTGAGTTACCTTAAATGTCGCCATCTCACAGTATGCTAACTCAAAAGCGTAGCATAAATACTAAGGCGTATTGTGGAATACTCGTACAGAAAGATGAACTTACCTCATTGCACCGCCTAAACTTTTTATGACAGTTCACTACTTTAAAAAGCGTCAAAAACAGCCCTGTTTACAAAAAAATATGACAACTGATATAATTGGAATTCAAAAGGAAAATTTATTAACCTAACCCACTGTTAAATGTAGACTTCATTGTAATCTGTCAAGTTTTATGTCCCAAGTTATTTCCAAGGGTGCGTCCTTATGGGCAAGATTTATGATGGAATTCATCGACTGAGCTTTTTGATCTCAGAAGATGGCAAAGTTGAACATGTCTTTGACAAGTTTAAAACTAAAAACCATCATGAGGTGATTTTAGAACACTTGAATTAATTTGTCATAATGAGCTAGATTTGCTTTCTCTACACTAGCTCTTTAATTTTAAATTGCTTTTGTAAATTATTGTTAATTCACTTTTTATCCTTCGATAATTATTCTTCACGTTCTATTTGTTACAGTTGACTAATATTTCATTTGAAATGAACAGATCATGGCACAAGCATATCTTCCTTTAGTATCTATTAGAGCAAAACTATCTGGCGGTTTTGAACCAATCGATAATTCTGATTTAGAAGCAGTATCAGAAGCTTTAAAGTCTGGCGGCATTGAAATTCAAGTTGTTATTATAAAAGGTGATAAAACTGGTGAAACCTTTACATTTAAAGTTATTAATAAGCCGGAAGAAGGAGTTGTTTCCGCAAATATATCTAACTTCTTCGACTCTTTACGAGGCCGGGGCTCAGCTAAAGAACATATTTGTAAGCAACTAAATCGTTATAAAGACTCACCAAACTCATTCCAAACCCCAAGTTCAAGTCAAACACAAACATCCGAAGGATTAGATCTTGACTATGATCCAGAACGTTTTCCAACTCTCCAACAAAACAGAAGTTTTGACTTCAAGGATTCTCAAGCTAAATTTCTTGTTCTGACAAAATACAATACAACTATTGCTAGCTGCAGTTTTGATCAATTCCTTGAAACATTATCCCTTGAAAGAAATCAACAGTTATTGAGAGTTTTCATAGAATTAACAACATCAACGGTTTGTTGCGTAGGAGATGATATACAAAGTGCTATGGATGCGCATTTAGGCTTATCAGAATCCGAGGCAACGATGATGCCGGAGCTACCTCATCTTTCTAGAAGCACAACTCCATATGAAAATTATGAAGTATCACCTGATAGAGTTCCGCCTAATGATTTAGAATCACAATCATATTTGCAGACCTATGTTGAACTTCCTCAACAACAAGCTAGATCAGAAGCTGAAATCAAAGAAAAGAAAGTCAACACAACAGAATACTCAGAAAGTGCTTATAAGAATTTTTATGAAAAAATTAAAGCCCAAGCGTTTAAAGGCTCTCCTGTTCATAAAATGACACTCGAACAGTTTATTGAAATACTATCAGAGCCATCAAACATTGATTTAAAATTAAGAATTATGAATAGTACAAAAGGTTATTCTGATCTTGCAGTTGAGCTTGAACCTTTATTGCTAAGAACGCAACCAGAAACAAAAACAGAAGCCACACCAGAATCAACGCAAATAAAAAATCCTCCACATGATTCTAGTGCCTCTTTATCAGAGTCTCAATTTGAAGTAAGCCACAAAGTTCAACCACCACTTGAATCTGGAATAAATTTGGCTACTGCAGATCCGAGTATAATTGCATTTCATGATTCATCAGATCAACAACCAGATTCTACTTATTATTCAACTTTTCAAGATTCAGAGTTAGGCGTGACACATAAAAACAGAACGGATAGTATGAATTTTGTTAGAGAAAAAAACGCTTTAGCAAGAAATGAAAGTCCTCAATTTGAAGAAGTTTCTCTACTACCATCAGTCAGAGATGATAGGCCTGAAAGAGGTGGCTTTATATATGGTCGCTTTGATATACCAAACTTCGACGAGCTTTCTGCCCCTCAGGGTGAATCAGAAACAGTTAGCACCTCAAATGCGTTAATTCGAAATAGACCCTCCGATTATGATGATATTTGTATAGCGGCTAATAATGCGTTTTCAATACTACAAAATACTTCAACCTTTGATGATATTGGTAGAGTATGGCCAATATTAATTGATATTTTTCAGAAGGATACACACTTACGAACCTTATTTTCAACAGTTGATTTCATTCCTGAACGAATCGGTATGCTGAACATTAAAATTAAACACTATTTAAATACTGAATCAGTTCCTTCGTTTAATTTTGATCTACCACCTCAACCCAAAAGGGTTGAACCAGCTGATGCAATAACGCAAAGACTAATTTGGGAAGCAAAATTAACTCCTGAAAATGCTCGTAAATACTTAACAGAGACGTTTATTACAAGTTTACAACTCGAGTTAGAACATTTTGTGGATTCGGACAATAAAGAAATAAATTTATTGAAAGAAATTGGTTATTCAATGCCAGAACTTCTTGAGAATATTAGCCCTGAGTGTTTTTTTCTGACTATGCCGATTAGCTTTGCGCAAAAAATATATTGTTTTCATAGACTATTAAATACCTCTAATTATCAGTTACAGCGATTAAATGCTAGAAGCCTTGGAAATAGAAAAGCCACAGCCCTAGCAAATCTACAAAAGAGAATTGTCAAAAAAGAACATTTATTTGCCACCATCAATTGTCATGTATTACGAAAAAAAGATCTCATTGCAATTGAGAATAAAGAACGCACAGAAGCCACTATTAAGAACATTTTGTGCCAAACTCAGGGACACCCTCAAGGCTTTGCACCCACAATACTGAATAAACCACAAACTTTTGGATTAATGTCTTGGGGCGATACTTGTTACATGAATGCATCACTACAGATCTTACTAAGAACAATTCCACCTTCAATAGTGCAAGAAATGGAAACGGGGCTTAGCAGTAAAGAAGTAGAGCACTATAATCCAAGAAAACTTTTAAAGTATCGATTTATTAATTTAGCGAAACAAGTAAGAAGTATAGAAGAGAAAAAGTCAGCCCCTCAGATTTTAGCTAGAGAGCAATATCAATTATTCCAAGCTTGCCAAGTTGCATGCAAAGGTAAACTGTTTCCAGCCAATTCAACTAATGCTTTGTCTCAAATGCGAATTGAAGATATACCACAAGATGATACTTTAGATTTTTACAATGGACTTCTTCGGGCATTGGAGCTAGAAAAACACCCTATGTTTGCTATATCTCAGGTATGTATTGAAAAAGCAGAATATGAATCACAGCCTCTTATTAGAGAATCAGGCCATTGTGATTTAACTGAATTGACAGCACTTACCTTAACACCGCCAGGATATAATCATCAAACACGAACCAAACTTCACCAACAGAATCCAGATTTATTGGAATCAGCTTTTGAGTTAAGTAAACAAGAAAGAGCTGACTCACTTGCCCGTAAAGCCCCAGAATGGGATCTGGGTTCTAACAAAAAAATGTCATTAAAGACTGACAGATCATATGATCTTCGGGTAAACAAAGATGAGTTTTCCTCATTTATAATTACATTTGATGGAGTTAATAATTTACGCTTAAACACAGGCTCATTAATGGCTGATTTGGCAAGGTCATGTTTTTTAGCTGCACAAAACTCCAAAGACGGATTCATAAAGCTGAAATTCAATGACTCAAAAAGTGGTGAAGTTGTTGAACTGAAATTCAAAATCACATCTGCAATCCTACATAAAACAAGTGGAAATTCAGGGCATTTCATGTCAGTTCATGTTAAAGATGGAAATGTATCTGTTCAAGATGATGTTCGCGATTTACCTTTTCAAAATTGGGATACTGAATATGAGCATGAATTTGGTGATATCGAAGGCGCATTTTTCAAGAAACCCCATAAAGATTCTTATTACCCTAGAGCAATTTGTTTACAAAGGGTTTTTGATTGATTTCTAATTTTGGGACTGATCAGATCTATATGATCTAAAGTCACAAATACAAGCGAGCTCGCCAGAGCAGGAAGTCCAACTCTGGTGATAAATATCAAAAGCAAATTTGTTTTTAGTGAGCGTTTCCAGAAGG
>NZ_JAFEUN010000054.1 GCF_016900895.1 Parashewanella hymeniacidonis | reverse complement strand
GCAGGTTGTGGAGCATCTTTCTCGAAGCATTTTTTCTTTTTCATGTGTACATAAAAACACCATAAAAAGATCGTTCAAGTAACAATGTTAGATCAAGTGACTTGTTTCACAAAAAACAAGAGGAGCTTGGTGAATGGTTACATTTTATTAATTGTTATTGATAAGATAAATAGATAAGTGAAGAGATATGCGTTTGAAACTAAAGATATTATTAGTTTTTGGCTTAAAGTTGTTCATGAATTAGAAAAAGCGGCTTTAGGTTGAAAACCGCTTAAATGATTAAAAGCTATCTATTTTAGATTCGCAAATACCTTATCAGCAGCTTCAAGTGTCTTTTCTAGTGCAGCATCATCGTGCGCCATAGATAAGAAACCTGCTTCATAAGCACTTGGTGCTAAATAAACACCTTCGTTAAGCATGCCGTGATAGAAAGCTTTAAAACGTTCCATATCGCACTTAGTAACTTGGTCAAAGCGAGTAACGTTTTGTTCTTCGGTAAAGAAGAAACCAAACATGCCACCAACATAGTTAATTGCCATTGGGATGTTGTGCTTGTTAGCTAATGCTTTCAAGCCTTCAGCAATATATTTCGTTTTGCGAGCTAGCTCTTCATATAAACCTTCTTCTTCCAAGGCTTCCATTTGTGCAAGACCTGCAGCCATTGCTATTGGGTTACCTGAAAGCGTACCAGCTTGGTAAACTGGACCTGTTGGCGCAATGTACTGCATTACCTCTTTCTTGCCGCCAAAAGCTCCTACTGGCATACCGCCACCAATGACTTTACCCAAAGTTGTTAGATCTGGTGTTACGCCGTAATGAGCTTGTGCACCTGCTTTTGCAACACGGAAGCCAGTCATCACTTCGTCGATAACAAGAAGTGCCCCATATTGGTCACAGACATCACGTAAGTCTTGTAAGAAACCATCCACAGGAGGAATACAGTTCATGTTACCTGCAACAGGTTCAAGAATGATACAAGCAATATCTTCAGGGTATGTTTCGAACAGTTCTTTAACTGAATCGATATCGTTGTATGTCGCCGTGAGTGTGTGCTTTGCAAAATCAGCAGGAACCCCAGGAGAACTAGGTTGGCCTAGTGTAAGTGCACCTGACCCAGCATTCACTAATAAGCAATCAGCGTGGCCATGATAGCAGCCTTCAAACTTAAGGATTTTGTCACGGCTAGTGAAGCCTCGAGCAAGACGAATTGCACTCATTGTGGCTTCAGTGCCTGAGCTTACCATTCGAACTTGTTCCATTGATGGCACCATTTCGATGACTTTCTCAGCCATGGTGATTTCAAGTTCTGTTGGGGCACCAAATGATAAACCGTTCTGAACTGCATCTAATACAGCTTGGCGTATTTTAGGGTGGTTATGACCTAAAATCATAGGACCCCATGAACCAACGTAATCAATATATGCATTACCATCAGCGTCATAAACATAAGCGCCATCTGCTTTATCAATAAAGCGAGGAGTACCGCCTACACCATTAAAGGCACGCACTGGAGAGTTAACACCGCCAGGGATGCTTTGTTTAGCCTGTTCAAACAGCGTATCAGAACGGGTCATTGATTTGTCCTTCTAAAATTTAAGTTAGCCTTTGCGTGAATACCAGTTTACTGGTAGTTCATATTGCTCAAGCTGGCTATCAACACCCAGCGTGAGTGCAAATAAAGCCATACGAATAAGCAAGCCGTTGTCCGCTTGACGGAATATCGCCAAGTTCGGATGATCGTTTAAATCGTTATCTAGCTCATTAGCATCTGAGCGAGAATCACGAGGAAGAGGGTGCATAATTACCGCACTGTCTTTACAGTGGCCTTGATAAATTGCTTTATTAAGTTTGAATTTACCACGGTATTTATTCGCTTCATCTTGTGAGGGGAAACGTTCCTCTTGAATTCGGGTTTGATACAAAATGTCAGCACCTGCAGCATGACCTTCAATTGAGTCGTGTATTGACACTTGATGACCTGCATTTGTTATTTCATCGACTACATATGGAGGCATTTGCAGCTCGTTTGGTGCTAATAAGCTGAAATGAATATTTTTGTATTGCGCTAACAGCTTTGACAATGAATGAACGGTTCTGCCATGTTTTAAATCGCCGAGTAAAGCGATGTGCATACCATCAATATTTCTAGCTTTTGATTCGAGTTCTTTTTTGATGGTAAATAAATCAAGCAATGCTTGGGTCGGGTGTTCATTTGCCCCATCACCACCGTTAATTACGGGTACTGTACTGCCTTTTGAAAACTCTTCTACTGAAAACGGTTGTGGATGACGCATAGCAATAACATCCGAATAGGTCGCCATCATCATTGCGGTGTCATACAGTGACTCGCCTTTAGCTAACGAAGATGAACCGATACCGACGGTTTCAGAAACACTGCCGCCCAATAGGTTAAAGGCGCTGGCAAAGCTGACTCGAGTACGTGTACTTGGCTCAAAGAATAAGTTACCTAAAATGGCACCTTCGAGAACATTCGTTCTTCTATGACGTAATGCATAAGGTTGCATACGTTCTGCGACAGAGAAAATAGTGTTGATTGTATCTGGGTTAAATTGATTAACCGAAAGGATGTGCTGTCCTTCTAAATGTGTCATCAGCCTGTATTCCAGTTGCTTGGGGCAGTATTTACTGCCAAATTATTATGTAGGGTTGGCTGAGGCGCAATTGTACCAAAGCTTAGTCAGTTGTTAAACCTAGAAAAGCTGAGTCCAGAGGGCGCTGCATGTTTTAAGTGTATTTTCATTTGAGGCTAAACATGGCCTTTTCTTATTTCTTGTTGTAAGTGTGCCCAGCTGATGAGGCCAACTAAGTTATCTTTTTTGCCTTGATAAATAGCAACCTCGCCACTTCGTTTTATCGCAAGAAGTTTATAGGCTTCATCAACAGATGCTGTATCAGGTAAAAGTTTGACGGGATGGGATGAAAGTACCGTATTTTCACCATCAGCTTGAAATTCAAGCTTGAGCATTTCAACGTGCCCTGTTTCTGTTCGGCTTAAAACAGGTCGACCTTTAGCACGTTTCATCACTTCAAGCAGCAACTCACCATTTTGATTGACGACTAATAAACGAGAATCCATCAAGGCTCTAACGCCAGTTTTTTGCAGTCCTAAGTTCAGAGGGGGAACTTTATAGCCTAGCCCCATCATTTCACACTGTTTAAAAAATATTGAACGGCAATTAAACCCTTGATAAGCGGTTAAGAAAGCTGGAATGGTTACAAACATCGCAGGCAAAATGATGGATACATCGTTTGTTAGTTCTAAGAGTGCGACTAATGCTGCAAGCGGGGCGCTAAGGCTAACCCCCATCACTGCCGTCATTCCAATCACGGTATAAAGGCCAATGTAGGGAATGCTCGAAGGAAATAACATCGCACTGATTAAGGCTAATATCGCACCTAAAAGTGCACCGATTCCATAAAGGGGGCCAATAAGACCACCCGGAATACTCAAGCCGACAGCACAAACGGTTGCCAGTGTTTTCGCAAGTAATAAGGCTATCAATAAAGATATTGCCGTTTTATTCTCTATGGCGAGATTAATCGCTAAGTCACCACTGCCTAATGCATGAGGTAAAAATAACCCAATAATGGTTGTGATAACACCTGCCAAAAGAAACTTGGTGTACAAAGGCCACTCATGGCTCAATTTGGTGATTTTTAAAAGTGAAAAGTTAAAAAATGCAGAATAACAGCCGAGAATGATCCCACCAATCAATAGGACTGGATAATGGCTCAATGGAATATGAATGACTTGGATAAGATCAAATTCGTGCACATTCCCAAATACCAGACGGCTAGTAACTGCACCACATACCGCTGATAACAGAATAGGGAAAAAATAGTGAATGCGGTATTCACGAATAATGACTTCGAATACAAAAATTACTGCTGCTAAGGGGGCGTTGAAGGTGGCTGAAATACCTGCTGCAATACCGCTGGCACACATGATCCTGACGCTATTGTCAGGAAGATTAAATTTTTCTGCTAGTACACTAGCACTTACTGCGCCCAAATGAATCGCTGGGCCTTCACGTCCTACAGAAAAATTAGAGGCCAATGCTGCTAGAGCTTGAAAGAATTGTCCAGGAGCTGATTGAAGTGGGATCTTCCCATAATGGAGTTTATAGCGATGCAACACATAAGCTATACCCGTCCGTTTGTAGCGTTTCGAACTGGTATAACGGGCTAAAAGCCATATCACAATAGCCCCTAAAATCGGTAAGTAATACCGCCAATCCCAGAGACTGTCTCTCAGGTCAATATGTTTAAGTTCGGTAAAGTGAAAAGAGGCATTCAATAAAAGTCTAAAAAGGATAATTATTCCAGATGCAATCAGTGCAAACAGTAATGCTAGCAGACAAAGTTGAATACTCGTTTTACCTTCAGAAAGGTGATTGCGCAAACCAACCGTTAAGTACTGACGTGCTTTGGAAATTCTATGAGAATTAATTATCGCTTTTAATGTAGAATGCACTAAATAAACCTAATCCTTTAATTTTTGAGCAAAAGCTAATGGTAAATTATGAGCGTTGGCGAAACCGCCTGCAAGTGATAGAACGTAATTATCTTCCTATCAATCGATATTTATTTATCGTTGTTATTATTTCGTTTCTAATTGGTGCACTTGGCTATCATGCTTATCAAGATGTTTTACCTGTCAAAGTGAAAAAGTCAGCACAACTTGAGAAGCTCAAGCAAGAGAACAGTAATCACTTGCAGGATCTAGCCAGCAAAAATCTTGAAATTACGCTTGAGAAACAAGCGAATGCCAATATGGAAATCATGTTTGTTGAGCAACGAAACAAGCTAAAGGATTTAGAGAGGGAGTTAGCATTTTATCGAAGCATTATGGCGCCAGAAAAAGCAGCTCAAGGTGTCAGTATCCATGATTTAACGTTCGAACCATCGATTGTAGATGGTCAACACGATTTGACTTTGATCCTTACTCAACAAAAAAAGCGTCGTCGTTCACTGGCTGGTTTTGCTGAGCTGACCTTGATTGGGGTAAAGGATGGTAAAGAAGTCACTCAATCAATTAATAAACTTGTTGCAAATGAGTTTAAGTTTAAGTTTCGATTTTTCCAGATGTTAGAAGCTAGATTGTCATTACCGGTTGGCACAGATTGGAAAGAAGTTCAGGTGAAGGTAAAAGTGCCTGCGACTCGTTGGTCTAGCGCAGAAGAAACTGAACGCACTTTTGATTTGAAGAAGCTGCTTGCCGATGAAACTCAGCAAGCCATAGAGGAATATATGAAGAAGCAACAAAAAGGTGTTGAGCAAGTCACTAAAGGTGAAGTTCCAGCTTCTTGAGCAGAATACTTGAACAGTTCACTAAGGTATTAGATAATTATACTTATGAGTATGAGAATAATTAACTGAACGCGTCCCACAAATGTGTGATGTAAGAGGTTTTAATGACGGAACAAACTGAAGCGGTCGTTCAAGAAATTGAGCCAAACGAGCAAAATGAAGATCAAGCTGATGCGAGCTTGCCAATTAAATTTACTGACCAAGCTGCAAGCAAGGTAAAAGAACTGCTAGAAGATGAGGAAAACCCAGAACTTAAACTTCGTGTTTATGTTACAGGTGGTGGTTGCTCAGGTTTCCAGTATGGCTTTACTTTTGATGAGAAAAGCAACGATGGTGATTTCATGATTGAGAAACAAGGTGTTTCTTTAGTGGTTGATCCTATGAGTCTTCAATATCTGATGGGCGGTGAAGTTGATTACACTTCAGGCTTGGAAGGTTCACGGTTCTTTGTTCGCAATCCAAATGCCACAACAACTTGTGGTTGTGGGGCTAGCTTCTCAATTTAAGTTTCGCAGATTAATAAGCCGGATTAAGTCCGGCTTTTTTGTGCCTGGAGTATTTATGGATAGAAACGCAATAAGAAAATCCGTTAGGGAAAAAAGGAAAGCAATCTCACAGTCTGAACAACACGTTTTTGCATCTAAAGCCTCATTGTTGGCCGTCAATTGGTTAGAGACCATCAAGTCGGAAGACGTTGCTTTGTATCTTACTCATGATGGTGAACTGGATACTCAGCCACTTATTCAAACACTGTGGAAGTTAGGAAAAAAAATCTACGTTCCCGTTTTGCACCCTTTCTGTGATGGTCACTTAGTTTTTATTGAATACTCACCAACATCACCCATGGTCAAAAATCATTATGGGATATCTGAACCTAAATTAGATGTCACAAAATTGATCCCAGCTTCTAAGTTAGACGTGATCTTCACTCCATTAGTCGCGTTTGATCATTTTGGTAATCGTATGGGAATGGGCGGGGGATACTATGATCGAACTTTATCATCCTTAAGAGAATCAGACTCAGTAGAAGTCGCCGGTTTTGCATTTGAATGTCAAAAGCTAACGAGCTTACCTGTCGAGTCTTGGGATGTCCCACTGAGGCAAATTATAACGCCAGAAAAAGTTTATACATATAGCTTTTAAATTTAAGTAAATTTTTAGTTTCTATCTATACTAAACGGAGAAACCCAAGCCGCCGAGGTAGATGATGGAAGTTGAAATCGTAAATTTAGAAGAGGAATCAATTGCTTTCATTCCACATGAAGGTGAACCTGCCGATGTTGGAGATACTGCAATTAAGTTCGACCTTTGGCGATTTGAAACTGGCTATTCACCAATAAAAGAGTCTAATTCTTACGGAATCTTTGTAACGGATCCTGATGAAGTTGGTGATAAAGGATTCCGCTTTGATATCGGTGGTTCAGTAAGTCATGCAGTACCAGAAAACTATTATGATGTGAGGAATGGCGTCATTGCTGGTGGACGTTACGCAAAAGCTAGACATACCGGCAGTTATGAGACTCTATCTAAAACATTCAGAGAATTTATTGATGACTGGCTTCCTGCGAGCGGTGAGTCTAGAACGGAAGAACCTTGTTTTTTCCACTACGTTGTATTGCCGGGAGCAGTGCAACACGTAGACGATATCGTTACCGATATCTATGTACCATTGAAGGCGATTGAAGAGATTACTTAAATCAATCAGTGATACAATGTCGGAATAACAATACTTTAAAACGACACATTCATGCAGCTTACTCATACCTACCTTGAGCTTGGAGAGCGCTTTTTCGAGCTTAACTCTCCTGCCTCTTTTAGAAGCCCGTCTTTGTTTTTGTGGAATACAGAAGTCGAAGAGCAATTAAACTTGAGCGGCGAATTCAATTCTGAGGTTGAGCAAGCTCATTACTTTTCGGGTAGCAGACAACTTCCTAGTTCAAAACCACTTTCGATGGCGTATGCAGGGCATCAGTTTGGACATTTTAATCCACAACTTGGCGATGGCAGGGCACATCTTCTGGGTGAAATTTTGGATGAACAAGGTAACCGTTGGGATCTGCAACTCAAGGGTTCTGGTCAAAGTGCTTTTTCTCGAAATGGTGATGGACGTTGTGCATTAGGCCCAGCAATACGCGAGTTCATTATGAGTGAAGCTATGTATTACTTGGGAGTGCCTACCACTCGTTGTTTAGCGGTAACTAAAACCGGAGAAAGCGTTTATCGCCAGAACCAACATGAAGGCGCTGTTGTTACTCGTATTGCTTCAAGTCACATTAGAGTGGGCACATTTCAGTATTTTGCTGCAAAAGGTGATATTGAGTCATTAAGGCGTTTGGCTGATTACACGATTGAGCGTCACTACCCTGAAGTACTTCAACAAAAAGAAGATAAATATGTTCAGTTACTCGCCAGTGTGATTGAACAGCAAATTGAACTTGTCGTTCAGTGGCTAAGAGTTGGATTTATCCACGGGGTTATGAATACCGATAATACTGCTATTTCAGGTGAAACCATCGATTACGGCCCTTGCGCTATGATGGGCGCATACGATCCTAAAACTGTATATAGTTCGATTGATAGAAACGGTCGTTATGCGTTTGGAAACCAAGCACAAATTGCTCACTGGAATGTGGCGAGGTTTGCTGAGGCGCTGCTTCAACTCACAAATGATGATAATGATTTACTTGAACCAATGCAGATATTAATCGATGGTTTTTCTGATAAATTTAATCAAACTTATGTGGAAATGATGCATCAGAAGCTGGGCTTAAAAACAATAAACCATGAATTACTTTCGACACTGACAAGCTTAATGCTAGAGCACAAACTGGATTATACGGAAACCTTTGACTTATTGACTCGCTCACTTACGTGCAACAAAGCTCTTGAACTTGTGACTGAGAGGCTTGGAGATTGGGTTAAGCTATGGAGTAACGAGCTTGATGAAAATGAAATTGACAATGTTCAGCAACTCATGCGAAAAGCGAATCCTGTGATTATTCCAAGAAATCATATTGTTGAAGGCATAATCGAAGAGTGTGAAGCAACGGGGAAGCCCGACGCTGTAATGGCGTTTTTAAAGGTTCTTAAAGCGCCATATCAAGACACTGAAATAGCAGAAAATTACAAAATGTCTGATCACGAATTTAATCTTCATTACCAGACATTTTGCGGAACCTAGAGACCTAAGTTTTAGATGAAAATAATTTTTTTGTTACGCTGATACTTGCCAGTGCAATTGAACCAACAATAACCCCTAAAACGGTATGTAATAAGCTTGGTGTGATTGCACTCATGAAGCCTGAAATAGCAGGAATAGATTGCCAAAGAGTGTTCACATAACGGATAGGTTCATTAAGAATATGAACGCCATGGTCAATGATACCGCCGCCAACCATAAACATTGCAACGGTTCCCGCAAAAGTGAGAAACTTCATTAGCTTTGGTGCCGAGTTTAACAGTAGAACTCCTAGATATTTACCCAGTACTCCAATCTTTTGTTGTGCATTCTTTCTCAACAAATAAGCGCCAGCATCATCCATTCGAACAATGGCAGCAACTAGGCCATAAACACCTATTGTCATGATGATGGCGATAATAGCCAGTGTAGAAGCCTGAGTAATTATGTCTTCATGAGCCACAACACCAAGTGTAATCGCAATGATTTCTGCCGAAAGTACGAAATCAGTGCGAATCGCTCCGGTCACTTTTGTTTTTTCATATTCGATGAGTTCCTCGTCGCTTAAGTTGGCTTGCTTGCTTTTAAGGTCATTTTCATCGTCACTGTTGGGTTCGTCGTTATGAAACAGCTTTTCATGAATTTTTTCGTAGCCTTCAAAGCACAGATATAAGCCACCAAGCATCAATAATGGCGTGACTAACCAAGGAATAAATGCACTGATGAGTAGTGCAGAAGGAACTAAGATTAGTTTATTTTTAAAAGATCCTTTGGCAACTGCCCAGACAACCGGAAGTTCTCTGTCGGTACTCACCCCGGTGACTTGTTGAGCATTGAGCGCTAGATCATCACCTAATACGCCTGCTGTTTTTTTTGCAGCAACTTTGCTCATAACAGCAACATCATCAAGAATGGTCGCAATGTCATCGAGTAGGGTTAGTAGGCTTGCACCAGCCATAGTAAATCCTTTTAAATACAATTGATGCTCAATATCCTAACCCACTTATCATTTTTTCTAAATAAAACAGGTATACTATTGCCAATTTATTAATGTCTTATCGGAATCAGTTATGACTCAAGATGAAATGAAAAAAGCGGCAGGTTGGGCTGCACTTGAATATGTAGAAAAAGATACAATTGTAGGTGTAGGTACAGGTTCAACGGTTAATCATTTTATTGATGCGCTTGCAACGATGAAAGCAGACATTGAAGGTGCGGTTTCGAGTTCTGAAGCTTCAACTCAAAAAATGAAGGCGTTAGGCATTCCAGTATTTGATTTGAATGCAGTGGATGACTTGTCTGTATACGTTGATGGTGCTGATGAAATTAATGGCCACATGGATATGATTAAAGGTGGTGGCGCTGCGCTTACGCGTGAAAAAATCGTTGCAGCGGTTGCGGGTAAATTTATTTGTATCGTTGATAACACCAAACAAGTTGATATTTTAGGTAAGTTTCCACTTCCTGTTGAAGTGATTCCAATGGCGCGCTCGTACGTTGCTCGTGAGTTAGTTAAACTTGGCGGCGATCCTGTATATCGTGAAGGTGTAGTCACTGATAACGGTAATGTGATTTTAGATGTTTATAACCTTGAAATCATGGAGCCTAAAAAATTAGAGGCTCAAATCAATGCCATTGTTGGTGTTGTAACTAATGGTTTATTTGCTGACCGCGGTGCAGATGTACTTCTAGTTGGCACCCCAGAAGGTGTAAAAACAGTTAAATAAGTTATTTTTTGGCATGATTGTTTAAGACTTGAATTACTTTATAGTCATGCCTTCCATTCGATTTCATACCATTATAGGCAGGGCTTGAGGTTGAAATTCTATAGACACCACTAAGCAAATTCCAGAGGGCCTCAGTTTCGCTTGTACGGCATAGCGTATTTAAAAGAGGGCTTACCCTTTGACTTTTATATGAGGTATGCATTCTTTGGGGGGATGTTGTACCTAAGCACTTCAACAGCATGGGCCTATTTTCTGCCAACCAGTCACATAATGAATCACTAATCGTCATATTGGGGATATTCAATTTGTTCTGAGTCTCTATATCTAATGTTTGACTTAATAAATCAAGATCTGCGCCATTGGCTATTGCCGCTCTAAACGTTTCTATATCATTTTTTGCTATGCTCTTTAACATTTCTGTATTCAATTCCTCTCTTGAATATTCTTCAAGGTTCACCGTTGGTTTAATGTAAGTAGG
The DNA here is from genome assembly GCF_016900895.1 of Parashewanella hymeniacidonis. Taxonomy (GTDB): domain Bacteria; phylum Pseudomonadota; class Gammaproteobacteria; order Enterobacterales; family Shewanellaceae; genus Parashewanella; species Parashewanella hymeniacidonis. The sequence goes on along the minus strand of NZ_JAFEUN010000054.1, from coordinate 21,249 downwards.
AGCGAAAACCTCTGAGGGAGTGAGTGATTTTTCTAAATCAAACTCGTAATTGTGTGGATCTTCAATTGCTTCTTCAAACGTCGATTTACTTTCAGGCGCAGTTTGGGAAGACGGTTTACGATCGAAACTTACATCGATACAGAGCCTTCCTAGCGTTTCGGTAAGGAATTTTTGATGTTCAGGAGATTGCTTTAGCCAATCAATACCGTCTTTCTGATTCATCCAGCTGATAAGTTGTTGTACTTTCGTTGGCTCGATAGCAATGTAGATAAGTTCACCAAAAAGTGATTCAGCTATTGGATTATCTTCTGTCTTAAAGGTGTAGTATTGCTTGATACATTCTCCTAAGCCTTCACCTTTTGAGATTCGTTCTTTAAACTTAACAATCTGTAATCTACTTTCTATCATTGCTGATATTTTTTCTGTCGGTAACTCTTCCCCTAATTGATGCTCTGAAGACTTAATGACGGAGTGAGCATAGTACAACTTGCTTGATACATTACATTCATTGATGACCGCTTCTAAAAGGCTATCTCGAATTTTTGGTGGAATAGAGTTTAGATCGGTACCAATGAGTTTTTGCAAATCAATATCGGTTGATTTAAAAGATACACTTGAATGAAGAATTAGATTTTCTAGTCTTTCATCAGCGAGTTGCTGCAATTCTGTGGCAATATCAGAATTGCTGTTATGAATATGATGACGATATTTTAAAAGCTCTGTTACATCAGATGTATTCTCAATCGCTTGGCGGTTAATATCTAATTTTCGTTGCAAGGAGAAGTTGTTCCCTTTATCAATCTGATACAGGTGATTACATGTCAGAGGTACTGTTTGTTGGTTCTCTTCAACGGCATTGTAAAAAAGCCCACTGTTAGAGGCTGCGCGAAGCTCTCCTTTAGATGTTACTCTGATCTTTGAATGTGATAATTGGCTTTCTTCACCTGCTTGGCATTCATATTGTAATCTGAGTGCATTTATGAACTGAGAAACACTCACTTTGGTCGGTTTCTGTGAATCTTGAGTGAACATTTTTACAGCGGCTTCAAATGGTCGACTTAACTCCATTTCTTGAAATTTTTTGGTTCCAATTAATTGTTCTAATGCATCGAGGCTCAAAAAACCATCTGAAAGGGAAGGGTGTTTATCTGTTGAAATAAGTTCATTCAACGTTATTAAAGCGAGTCTCGAAGAAATAAGCCATGGTGTGCAAGAAAGGTGGCACTGTTTTCTGTATCGCTCTAATTTTGAATCTTTTTCATCAAACTTAATTGATTCTAATGTTACTGGGCCATTGCTTAAACTTGAAACACCAAATTCAATGAGTGACTCAAGACTGCTTACTTCACCCGAATCCAATACTTCTTGGGCATGACGTTCAGCAATTTCTTTTACACAATCTCGTTTAGCTTCATCATACTTTTGAGAAAAGAGAACTATTGGTTGTTCAAGGGTTTCCGGAGTAAATTTAGGTTCAGGTACTTGCTGAGAAGATCTCATCCTAAAGTGTGTATATTGATCTGTTGCATGCTTAAACTCGCTTTTTGTACCATCAAGAGAGCTTCTTTCAGAAGTTGAAAGAACGGTAGAATGCTCTAGAGAGTTCGGTCTAGAACTCTCCTGAAAACTTGCTTTTTTGCTGCTTGTCTCTAAACCGTATTTAGGTGGTGTTTCAGGGGGACAAGGACTGGTTCTTTTTTTGCTAGTTGTAGTACGACCAAAAAAAAAGTTTTTTAGTTTTAACCAGCTAGGTTCTTGGGGCGGATTTGAAGGTGTTTCTAGAGTTAAACTGGTTAAGAGTTCGCTTTCACTATAAGACGCACCTTTTAAAGAGCAATCATACTTAAGTAAATTGGGCTCTAATCTAGGTTCGGCTTCGGTGTGTTCAGCATCTAAAAAATTTGAGAAAGACTTATCGAGAGTCGAAGTAGCGGTTCTTATTGCGCAATCATATACATTAAGGACTTTTTGTTTATCACTTTTTCCCGGAACAGAACCAGGGTGGGCAGAGTAACTTTGACCTGCTATTGATTTTAGTGAGTATTCTATTGTGCTCATATTCTTAACTCCGTAGACTTTTACATCTAAAGCCTAAATAAAGTAAAGCAGAGCGGAGTTAATTTTACTAGAAACTTTAAAGAGGTTTAATCAGCACTTTATAATACGAAAAGTTAATAATGGATTTACGGTGAAGAGCAATCTGGATAAATCGAGAAAAATATGAAAATAATGTCACAGAGTGTAATAAAAATCTCTGTGACAGAAAAATCATGATTTGAGCAAAATATCCCTTTTAGTAAGAACGTCTCTTAAAAGTAAGCCAACAGATTCAGAATTACTGCTGCTTATTACACTATGAGCAATTAAAAACTCTTTCTGTAATTCGCTATCTAAACCCATTGATTTAAACGCATACATAGTGAATTGTTGCTGTTCAGAGTCAATTAAGCTTTTAACTATCTTAAGTGGAAGGGCTTGTTGAAGCTGGCTTTCTAGATATGCAAAAGCCGTTAGAGAAATAATTTGTCCAAATACGCTAAATAACGCTAGAGTTTGAAGCTCGTCTGCGTCAAGCAGTTGATTTTCTGACTCGTGTAATAAAACAAGCGCTTCTTCTGCAATAGACTCTGTAAGTGCCCAGTAGCCCTTTACCAGTTTCTTGTATGGTTGAGGTAATTCATCAAATTGCTCTTTCAAGTAGAACGTAAACGAATAGCGGTAAATATTAACTTGGCCAAGGCGAATTAATGCTTCTTTTAGTGTTCTAGCCTTGCCTTTGTTATTCAGTTCGGCGTGTGCCGTATTCGTGCGCCACAACAAGTGAGCGGCTAATGCTGGATCACTTGCAATAATATCGATCACATTTTGGATGTCGCCATCAGCAATGATGGCCTTTTTTAAAGGAATAAGAATTCCACGACGACCAATTACTTGTTCTTCGTTTGATACTATTGCCTTTACTTGAGTAAATAGTTTCTGCTCAAGTTCTGTCGTACTCTCAGTGACTTTTTGTTGTAGCATTTGCCTACTTTCGCATTCACAATTTAACGCTATAAAATTTTACAAAGTTTGAACAGATAAAACTGTTAATTGCTTCTCAATCCAAGCTTTATAGCGCAACATACTAACAGAAAAAAAAGCATTCATAAGGGGTATCGGCACAACAGCTTAATATTTGAGTAACTTTGATAAATTTAGTTATAAAAAAGCTATTTTGTGAAGTTAAACTGTTTAGATATTGCCAGTGCTAGGTCAAAATAACCTTGATTATTCAAATGAATTAAATCCGATTTCTTTGCAGGGGTGCCGAGTAAGTCAGATAAGGTGTCAGTTAACAGAGGAATGTTATGCTCTTTAGCCAGAGAGCGATAGATTTCAGCGTCAGAGAGAAAGATGCCTTTTTCTGGCACTGAAATAAGTAACACTTCGATACCTTGCGCTTTTGCTATGTCGATCATCTGAAATAAATTTTGATGAGTCACACTTCGAGGAACGTTTCTAATAAAGTCATTACCACCTTCGAGTAAAATGATGGCATCGGGCGAATGTTCATTTATCGTTTGCTCAAAGCGTTTGAGACCTTCAGATGTCGTTTCACCAGAAATCCCAGCATTGATTATTTTTTGATTCAGAATTTTAGAAAGTTGTGCAGGGTAGTCTTGATTTGCCGAAGCGCCAATGCCTTGAGTTAGACTGTCGCCAAAGGCTAACAATGTCGCACCATCATTCAGTTCGATGAGAGAGGGTTTATTACTGTTAAAAATGAAAAGAACTACAAAGCAAGCCGCTAATATAAACAGGTAACGATGTAGTCCTTTAAACATAAAATCTCCAAATAACCAATAATGATTGGTGCTAAATTTTTTTTAGAATTGGTACTGTAAACTCAATTTCCAACTTCTGCCTTCGCCAGGATAGAAAGCACCATAACTGTAGCCAGCACTAACATATTCTTTATCTAATAAATTATCCAATCTTAAGCTTGCTAGCCAGTTATTTTTACGATAATTAATCGCTGTATTCAACAATGCATAACTATCAAGCTTTTCACCAGTATTGGCGTTATCACCTTCAAGAAAGCGCTTACCGACGTAATTAGCTTCTGTAAAAAGTTGTAGAGAGTCTGTTAGATCGTATGTGCTAAAGACTCGCCCTGTGTTTTTTGCAATCCAAGGCAGTTCTTTACCTTTGTTAGTGCCTTCGGTGAATTCAGAGTCGATATAATGATATTCAGCCCCGACATTTAATTTCTCGAATAACTGTAAATTCCAATCAGCATCAAAACCTAAGCGTTTAGAAGCTTCAGCGTTAACGTTTGCTCCATTCCATCGTGCATCTGGATACGGCTTTTCAGCGCTAGGATCAAACACTATTTCATCTTCAAGTTCGAGTTGATACAGACTGATTTTTAGACTTTGCTTTTGGCTACTGAAGTCCCAACCTGCTTCGTATGAACGACCTGTTTGAGGTTTTAAACCATTTGCATTGCTGTAGGCTTGTTCATCAACCTTAGCAAAGCGGAAGTTGTCTTCAGCACGTACATATAAACGGTTGTTTGTATTTGGGCGGTAATTTAAACCAAATTCTACAGCATGGGCATCATTGTCTAAATCGGCACCTTGAGCAAACGTGTTTGGATCTTTGATTTCGTCCGTGATATCCGAATAACGTCCACCAACAATATAATCCAGTTCTTTAGTTAATGGCACTGTCGCCTGAGTATAGAGGCTGACGAGTTTTTGAGTGTTTGAACGACCATTGGTGAAACCGCCAATAAACTCAGATTTTCCTAGGCTTAAATCACTTCCGAACAATAGATTTAAATTACCTGAATCAGTCTTGTAATTTGCAATTAATTTAGGGGTGAATCTGAGTAATTCTCGGCTATTTGTCGCAGATGAACCAAAACTTGAACCATTCGTGTTGGAGTCATTAAAATTCAGCTCAGAATCAAAGGCCCACGCTTTATTTATTGCCTGGGAATAGCCTAAACGATATACCTTAGAAATTTGATGCCCGTAGTCAGTCGTTGAATTGCTCTGTCTTGGATCTTGCTTTAACTGTTCTTTAGTCAGTGAGCCAGCATACTCTCGGTCACTATCGTAATAACTTGATTCAGCGAAGAAGCGTGTGTCGCCGTTCTCATACTGTAAACGACCTAAAATAGAACCTGTTTCGCTAGCATTATGACGACGATAGCTATCGCTTTTTTGATGATTTGCCGTTAAATAGTAACTCCAATCAGCGTTAATTCGATTTGAATAATCAGCTCTAACTTCTTGGCTATCGAAACTACCGCCAGCTAAGTAAACTGAGCCTCCTGCATCCGTTGGAGACTTAGTGATAATATTAATGACACCACCAACAGCTTGGTCGCCATAAAGTACACCAGCACTGCCAGATAGTACTTCAATACGTTCAATTCGATTTAGAGGGATTGCGCTGATTGCAGGAGCCGCAATGTCGATATTGTTCAGGCGGCGACCGTCAATTAAGATTAAGGTGTTATTCGCTGCTTGCCCGCCATTAAAACCACGAATCGAAAAAACAGCACCTGAATTAGTGTCTGAAACTTGAATACCTGACTGACCACGTAAAACGTCTTCTAAAGTTGTTGCACCACTAGCTTCAATATCACTACTATCAATAACTTTGATATTGCTTGGTATGTCTAAATCATTCTTGGCTTGACGACCAGTTACAACAATGACTTCAAGAGGTTTAGATTGAGCGTTTTGTTCAGCAATCGCATTTGGAGTATATAAATATGATGCTGTTAATACTGCTGCAATAGAAAGAGTAAATTGTTTTTTCATTGTTCTCATTTTCATAGTTAGAGGAAAATGAGGCATAGGCGTCACAAGACCATTCGTACCTGATAGAATTAGCATCGCATTTAGAGATCTGCCCACCGAAATCTCGAAATCACTTTGTTGGCCGGTCTCCGGACTGAGGTTTCTAATGCTAAATTTATTTAAAAAAATAAGCATTAATGGAAGTAAACCCATTTAGTTTACTTCCTAACCATCACCGTTGCGGGGGCAGTATCAGGCTTTCACTGATTTCCCGATTATCTTTTTATCTTTCGACAAAGAGCACCATCAAAATTGACGGTGTTATTTTAGACGTCTAAGCGTCTGTTTGTCTACAATTTATTTGGAAATATTTCTCCAACGAAAGCCTGATAGTTTTCTCTGGAAAAAGGAGGGTGATTAGGTGAGAAGACTTTATTTCTAATCGATTTGTGAAAAAGGATGAGTTTATTATCTGCCATCAATACAGTGTAATACCCCATTTCACCTTGAGGTTTGGTCACAAATGAGTGCCGTTCGCCAATTTGGATTGTATGAGTATTAGGCATTTTGGTACATCCCAAAAGGCCGTGAGTACCTTTGTATCCTTTAACTTCTATGTCACCTAACGGTTCAAAAATAATGTCACCTTGGCAATGTTCGTTGTACGTTAAAGAAAAGGATTCGAGAAATGTCTCTGGGCTCATAGAGTCAGAGACATTATTAAACCCTTGTACACAGATAAGTTGCGTCCATTGATTCATGGTTTCGTTTTCTGGAAGAAATTCTGCTGAGTACATATTTGAGAGTTGATCTTGGCGGATTTGCTTCCAGTTTGAAGGAACGTTAACTTCCAACGGGAGTGAAAAAATGTTGAGTGTGACTCGATCTTCAACAGGGTTAAAGTTAGCTAAGCAGCTAAAACTCATTAAAATTGTTCCGAAGAGAGCTACTGAGCGAGTCACTTTTGAGCTGAACCATTGTCGTTCTGTTAAACCAAACATTTGATTAGCGTCCTTGTTTTAATTTTATTCCCTTATGGGATTTAGCTAACTGTTTGATATATTATCGAACATTCAAGCTCTAAAAAAGAGCAATTGTAAAAAAAGTGTATACATTTCTTGGAGATACCCAATGTCATTAGTCAGTAGTGGTTTGATTCGTCAGAAAAGTTATATTAATGGCAAGTGGATAGGTGATGATTCTCATTCTTTAGTCACAATAACCAATCCCGCAAATTCAGAAGAAATTACCCAAGTCTACCAATTGGGTAAAAATGAAACTCAAACCGCCATTGAGCAAGCCAGTAAGGCATTATCCCCTTGGAAAAAGTTAACGGCTTCAGAAAGAGCTTCTGTTTTGATGCAATGGTATGAGCTAATTGTGAAAAATACTGACGAATTAGCAGAGCTGATCACTTTAGAGCAGGGTAAGCCACTGGCTGAATCGAAAGGCGAAATCACCTACGCAGCCTCATTTATTCGTTGGTATTCAGAAGAAGCAAAAAGAGTATACGGAGAAGTGATCACGCCTCACCAGTCCGATAAACGTTTAATGGTAGTGAAGCAGCCTGTTGGTGTCACGGCAGCCATTACGCCTTGGAATTTCCCAGCAGCGATGATAACACGAAAGGCCGCCGCTGCATTAGCGGCAGGCTGCACTATGATAGTTAAACCTGCGCCGGACACTCCTTTGACGGCATTAGCGATGGCAGAGCTTGCAGATCGAGCAGGTATTCCAGCCGGCGTATTCAATGTTATTTGTGGTGATGCTAAACAAATAGGTGAAACCTTATGTGATAATCCCATAGTGAGGAAATTGTCATTTACAGGCTCAACACCCGTTGGACGCTTATTGATGGCTCAAAGTGCTAAGACATTAAAAAAGCTCTCTCTAGAGCTCGGTGGTAATGCGCCGTTTATTGTTTTCAATGATGCTGATATTGATGCAGCTGTTGCGGGTGCGATTCTTTGTAAATTCAGAAATGCAGGACAAACGTGTGTTTGTGCTAACCGTCTCTATATTCAAGCAGATGTGTATGATGAATTTGCTCAAAAATTAAAACTGGCAGTTGAGAAGCTGAACGTTGGTCACGGTAATGTTGAGGGGATAGACGTTGGCCCATTAATTAATTCAGTCGCCATAGACAAAGTCGAAAAGCATATAGCGGATGCGCTAAGTTTTGGTGGTGAGTTGTTGACTGGTGGAACAAGACAGCATGGAGAACAATTCGAACAAGGAAACTTCTTTGAACCTACGATCATAAAAAATGCCAATAATAAGATGTTGATTGCTCATGAAGAAACGTTTGGGCCCGTGGCACCTTTATTCAAGTTCGACACAGTTGAAGATGTGATTAAACAAGCCAATGAAACTGAATTTGGTCTAGCGGCCTATTTCTTCGCTCGAGATATTTCTACTGTTTGGCAGGTATCAGAAGCACTTGAATACGGAATGGTTGGTGTTAATACAGGTATTATTTCTACAGAAGTTGCCCCTTTTGGTGGCGTAAAATCCTCAGGCTTAGGGAGGGAAGGCGGGCATCAAGGTCTATCTGAATATTTGGAAACGAAATACATCTGTATGTCGATTTAATAAATATAAAGCCGGAAGAGACCGGCTTTTTGAATAATCAGTTTTGTTGAGCGCTTGCTCTGTAAGCTTTTGTTCCCCACAACGGAACTGTTGATAGGCTGTGCTTGAAACTGCCTGATGTTTCTTTGGTTGAATAAGATAAGTACATTAAAGTCTGATTTTTAGCATCAAAAATGCGTCTTACCTTCATTGCTTTCAAGAAAATACTCTTCGACTTTTTAAACACCACTTCACCAGAGTCGCTCTTATCAATTTGAGCGATCATTTCAGGCGTAATTTCTCCGGTCTGACGACATGAGATTGAGCTATCGCTGGGATCTGATAACGAAAATTCGGCTTCTATTGAGGCTATATGGCAAGTAACTCCCGGCACATCTGGGTCAACAAGCGTATTTAATTTAATGTCTTTCATGGTAAATAAACCAAGAGACACATCACCAACTTCATTGTCACCGCAGCCCGATAACAAGCCGCTAACTAATAGCGCTAAAACAAATTTTTTCATTATTATACCTAGTGTTCGATTTTTTCAATTTTCGACGTTACTTTACCATTATCGAGACGAGTCAAGATATGACCGCCGACTTCGAGCTTACTTGAGTCGGTAACAACGTCATTATTTTCATCTGTGGTAATGCTGTAACCACGGCTAAGTGTTGCGAGTGGACTGACGATATCAAGCTGTTGTGCTAAGTGTGAAAACGTTGACTGCGCTTGTGTGATTTTGCTTGTCATAGAGTCTTTTAAAGCGATCTCTAGTTTTTCGAGTTGCGACAACGATAACTCTACTTTATGTTTTGGCGATAGACTCAATAATCGATTTTGTAAGTTCTGTTGTTTCAATTGAGCGTGATGAAGCTTTTGCTGTATCAGTGCATCTAACTTTAATTGAGCTTCGTCAAAACGTTGTTGCAACTGAATCAATTTATTTTCAGGCTCATGCTTTTGCAGCTGTGCTTGCAGATGGTTAAGAACGGCAGATTTTTGCAGATTGTAATGTTTAAATGCATGAATTAAGCGATCACTTAATGTGATTACTTTTTCAGACTTATGGCTGACATCTTTAGACAGTAACTCAGCACCAGCCGATGGCGTAGGTGCTCTAACATCTGCAACATAGTCACTGATGGTGGTATCGACCTCATGACCAACAGCACTCACAACAGGCAAACCAGAGTTATAAATGGTATGAGCCAATGCCTCTTCGTTAAAACACCACAAATCTTCTAATGAACCACCACCACGAGTGACCAATAACACATCGACTTCATCGCGCTCATTAGCAAGATTAATGGCATTACAGAGCAGTTGAGTTGCATATTCACCTTGGACTTGAGCTGGATAAATGATGACTTCGATAGAGGGGTCTCGACGGTTCAGAACATGCAATATGTCTCGAATGGCGGCACCCGTTGGAGAAGTAATGACACCAATTTTTTGAATCGAATCAGGCAGTGGACGTTTGTCTTCGGCTGAAAATAACCCATCTGCAGCCAACTTAAGCTTTAACGTTTCAAACTGTTGAGCGAGTAATCCATCACCAGCGGGTTGCATCGAATCGATAATCAGCTGGTAATCACCTCTAGGTTCATAAACACTGATATTGCCTTGAACTAAAACCTGCTGTCCGTTGGCGGGACGAAAAGAGACATTTCGATTTTTGCCCTTAAACATGGCACAACGGATCTGAGAGAAATGATCTTTGAGAGTGAGATACCAATGCCCTGAACTTGGAGATGAAAAGTTAGATACTTCAGCACTCAGCCAAACTCGACCAATTTGACCTTCAAGGGTTCGCCTTACTTCGCCGTTGAGACGTGAAACGGTGTAGATGGTTTTTGTCATTTATATCGTAAACTCAATGTTATTATCAGAGCATTTTATATCACTTCAGAACGCAGCTGAAAAAAGATTTTAAATTATTCAAGTAAGGTCAGATGTTCAGTAAACTAGGATAATAGTAAAACGATTATAGCGTTGAATATTTTAGGTTATTATTCACGACTTTAGGCGATTGGTCTAAAATAAGAAAACACTGTTTTTGCTTATCTACCTGCTTTTACTGACCAAACGCTTAAAAATCTCATATTTTCCATTTACCGCAACAGTGATTCAGAGTATAATCCCGCCGCAATATTTCACCTTTAACCCTACACAATAAGGGAGATGTTGCCGTGCTAAGATTGAAGAAAGAAGCGCTCACATTTGATGATGTTTTACTTGTGCCTGCGCATTCAACTATCCTCCCAAACACTGCTGTCTTAAAAACTCGACTCACAAATAAAATTAATTTGAATATGCCAATTGTGTCCGCTGCGATGGATACAGTTACTGAAGCTCGTCTTGCTATTGCCATGGCTCAAGAAGGCGGTTTAGGCTTTATTCATAAAAACATGAGTATTGAACAACAAGCAGAAGAAGTTCGTAAAGTGAAAATCTACGAAGCGGGTATTGTTCAGCAACCTGTTACCGTATCACCTGAAACGACTCTGACTGAATTACGAGAGTTAACTCATAAAAATGGTTTTGCTGGTTATCCTGTTATCAATAGCTCTAACGAACTCGTAGGTATTATTACTGGTCGTGATGTTCGTTTTGTTACTGACTGGACGAATACCGTTGCGGAAGTGATGACGACGAAAGAGCGTCTTGTGACTGTTAAAGAAGGTACGCCGTTAGATCAGGTGCAAACCTTAATGCACTCTCACCGTATCGAAAAAGTACTTGTGGTTGATGATAACTTTAAACTTAAAGGTTTAATCACAGTAAAAGACTTCGTAAAAGCAGAGAGTAAGCCAAATGCATGTAAAGATGAGCTTGGTCGTCTGCGTGTTGGCGCTGCTGTTGGCGCTGGTGCTGGTAACGAAGAACGTGTAGATGCACTTGTAAAAGCAGGTGTTGATGTGTTGCTTATCGACTCGTCACATGGTCATTCAGAAGGCGTATTGCAACGCATTCGTGAAACCCGTGCAAAACACCCTGAATTACAAATTGTTGGCGGTAACGTAGCAACAGCTGAAGGTGCTTTAGCGCTTGTTGAAGCTGGCGTAAATGCTGTTAAAGTAGGTATCGGCCCTGGTTCAATTTGTACTACTCGAATCGTCACTGGCGTAGGTGTTCCGCAAATTACCGCTGTATCTGACGCTGCTGAAGCACTAAAAAAATTAGACATTCCTGTTATCGCTGATGGCGGTATTCGTTTTTCTGGTGACTTAGCAAAAGCGTTAGCTGCAGGTGCATCATGCATTATGGCGGGCTCGATGTTTGCAGGCACTGACGAAGCGCCGGGTGAAACTGAGCTTTATCAAGGCCGTGCTTACAAATTATATCGTGGCATGGGCTCATTGGGGGCGATGTCGCAAGGTTCTTCGGACCGTTACTTCCAATCGGACAATGCGGCTGACAAATTAGTACCAGAAGGCATTGAAGGTCGTGTTCCTTACAAAGGTCACCTAAAGGAAATTATCCATCAACAAATGGGCGGTTTGCGATCTTGTATGGGCTTAACCGGTTGTGCAACGATTCATGAACTCAATACTAAAGCAGAGTTTGTAAAAGTAACTTCTGCTGGTATGGGCGAATCACACGTTCACGATGTCACCATGACAAAAGAAGCACCAAACTATCGTACAGGCGTGTAAGTTTATTGAGCGACTTTGGTCGCTCTTTTTATAACAATTCAAATAGTTTTAAAGGTCAAAAATGAACGATATTCATGAGCATAAAATCCTCATTTTAGATTTTGGTTCTCAGTACACTCAACTGATTGCGCGACGTATTCGTGAGATTGGTGTTTATTGTGAACTTTGGGCGTGGGATGTTTCTGAAGAATACATTCGTGAATTTGCGCCAAACGGTATTATTTTAGCCGGTGGCCCTGAAAGTGTGACCGCTGATGATTCACCGCGTGCACCAGAATATGTGTTTAATGCTGGCGTGCCTGTGTTAGGTATTTGCTATGGCATGCAAACGATGTCAGAGCAGCTTGGTGGCAAAGTAATTCAAGGTGTTGGTGAAGGTGAGTTTGGCTACGCCCAAGTTGAAAGAGTCACAGAATCACCGTTATTTAAAGCCATTGAAGATGCTGTAAGCGAGGACGGCAAACCATTACTTGATGTATGGATGAGCCACGGCGATAAAGTTTCTGAAATCCCAGAAGGTTTTGTTACCGTCGCTAAAACAGAAACTTGCCCATTTGCAGCAATGGCTAATGAAGATAAGAAATTCTACGGCGTTCAATTTCATCCAGAAGTTACGCATACTCGCCAAGGCGAGCGAATTCTTTCGCACTTTGCATTAGACATTTGCGGCTGTGAAGCCAACTGGAAGCCAAGTGCCATTATTGAAGATGCTGTTGCTCGCTTAAAAGAGCAGATTGGTGATGATGAAGTTATTTTAGGGTTGTCAGGCGGTGTTGATTCATCCGTTGTTGCTATGCTGCTACACCGTGCGATCGGTGACAAACTAACCTGTGTATTCGTCGATAACGGTCTGTTACGTTTAAACGAAGCCGATCAAGTTATGGAAATGTTCGGCGATAACTTTGGTTTAAATATTGTTCATGTCGATGCTGAAAATCGTTTCTTAGATGCATTAAAAGGCATTGCTGACCCTGAAGCTAAACGTAAAAAGATTGGTCACGTATTCGTCGAAATATTCGATGAGGAATCTAAGAAATGCGTAAATGCAAAATGGTTGGCTCAAGGCACGATTTATCCTGACGTAATTGAATCCGCAGGCAGCAAAACGGGCAAAGCTCATGTGATCAAGTCACACCACAATGTGGGCGGGTTACCTGACGATATGGAGCTTGGGTTAGTTGAGCCATTACGTGAATTGTTTAAAGACGAAGTGCGTAAAATCGGTTTAGAGCTTGGCTTGCCATACAATATGCTTTATCGCCATCCTTTCCCTGGCCCTGGTTTAGGCGTTCGTGTATTAGGTGAAATCAAGAAAGAATATTGTGATTTGCTACGTCGTGCGGATGCTATTTTTATTGAAGAGCTGCATGCAGCGGACTTATATAATAAAGTCAGCCAAGCGTTTACCGTGTTTTTACCAGTACGCTCTGTGGGCGTAATGGGCGATGGCCGTAAGTACGATTGGGTTATTTCTCTACGTGCAGTTGAAACCATCGACTTTATGACTGCACATTGGGCGCACTTGCCTTATGACTTCTTAGGCCGTGTTTCGAACCGCATCATCAATGAAATCGATGGAATATCTAGAGTTGTTTATGATATTTCTGGTAAGCCACCCGCAACGATTGAGTGGGAATAGATTTGATTTAAGTAAAAAGGCTTACCAGTAGAGGTAAGCCTTTTTAAAGCATTAAAGGCGCATTTAAATCTGTGGCTAATTTTCTTTAAAGTTTTCAAATCAGTCTACTGTGGTGCCCTTCAAATACTCTTCCACGTTAGTTTTGTTTCCTTTGCTTTTAACTAATGTGATAAATCCTTCTGAATCTTCTGTTGGTAATCGCTGAGATAAATCATTTATCTTGCATTTCAACTGACGACTTCATTTCGCAGATCTGTGTTTGGGGTGAAATTTAGCTCTAAACCTCAGATTGTAGAATGTGAGAGCAATGAAAATGAAGATTATGATGAAATATACCCATGATACCTGAAGATGCTCGATTTCAGCGAGAATGCACAACTTGTTAATTAAGGCGACGGTGTGCGGCAATAGTGAGCTATTGTTAGCACTGGCAACGAAGAGTAACAAGCTGTGCAACTCGCACTGCGTGGACTTCTCAGCGCCAATTCTTCTTTGTTACATTAGCTTGAAAGAATCCCGATATTCCTTCGCTAATGCGCCTCAAAGAATTGGCGCTGAAAAAGTCCTGAAACATGCATCTTCAGGTATCGTGGGTATATAAATAACTTTACTTGATTCTAACGCCCTCTATTTAAATTTGGTATAATCGGAGAGCATTTCATTTAAATAAAATTGGCTTTGGAAAATTTAACAGACAAAAAATGGATGCAGCTGGCAATGGAAATGGCTGCAAAAGCAGAAGACAAAGGTGAAGTACCTGTAGGTGCTGTATTAGTTAAAAATAATGAGGTTATAGCGACCAGCTACAACCTTTCAATTACTGACCATAACCCGTGTGGTCATGCTGAAATTCGCTGTTTGCAACAGGCTGGTAAAGTTCTAGAAAACTACCGCCTTATTGATACTTGCCTTTATGTAACCTTAGAACCTTGCAGTATGTGTGCAGGCGCCATCATTCACTCTCGAGTTAACAGAGTGGTTTTTGGAGCCAAAGATGAGAAAACTGGTGCTGCTGGTACGGTGCATAATGTTTTGCAGCATTCATCGGCCAATCATATTGTTGAAGTAGAATCTGGTGTAATGTCAGAAGAGTGCAGTCAGCAGTTAAGTGCTTTTTTTAAACATAGAAGGGTAGAAATAAAAGCGTTGAAAAAAGCAAAAAAAGCAGCTGAAAGATCAGATTAATTTTCAGCTGTTAAGAAGTTAAAGAACAGTTTTTGACGCTTGATGGTTCGTAGGTGTTTAGTTTTATTGTGCATTCGTCTTCGTGAAGATGTGTTATTGAATTTTCTTTTCATGGTACCTCGATAATTTCTGTTTTGTGTTGAGGTAGGTTTTACCTTAACTATGTTACAGAAATAATACATGTGGGCTTATTTCATATTTTCAATACCAGTAACATTATTCTTCGCCAGTAACTGTTCTTTCACTTGTTGGTGCTGTGATTTTTCATCGAGCCATACTAATGTGTCGTAATAGCGGCGAATGCTATCAACATAATGTACGGCTTGAGTTCCTCGTCCATAACCATATTTTGTTTTCTGGTAATATTTTCTTTGTTGTAACAGTGGTAAGACTTTTTTCATGTCTCGCCAAGTATTCGGGTTAAGGTCAATTTGTTTCGCAAGCTTTTGTGCGTCAAGTACATGACCAATGCCGATATTATATGACGCTAATGCAAACCACATTCGTTGTCTTTCAGGTATTGCATCGGGTAGCTTTTCAATCATCTCTCTTAAATAGATAGCTCCACCTTTAATGCTTTGTTCTGCGTCTAATCGATTGTCTATGCCTACATGTTTAGCGGTCTGGTTGGTGAGCATCATCATGCCTCTTACTCCAGTAAAAGAGCGAGCTTTGGGTTTCCAGTGAGACTCTTGATAGGATGCCGCAGCCAGTTTACGCCAATCGAGTTCTTTAGCGTGCTTTTTAAATATAGGGCGGTATCTGGGAAGTACTCGGTTGAATGCTTTAATAAAAGCTTTAGCATCGACATAGTCGAAATTTTTTACATGACCGAAGTACTTTTCGCACATAAATTTGAAGGTGGCCGACTTAATTTGCGTATTCCAAAAATCTAAAATTTTGCTGAACAAGCGATTAGAGTGATGCTTCTTAAAAAACCAAACGATCGGTTGATGCTCAGCAATCGTTAACCCTTTTGTGATTTCGGGCATGAATCGTTGGTTAACTTTTATGATATTAGAGTCTGCAACGGTATACACAATTTCACCTTGATTGATCATATCGAGCAATTCCTCATTATCCATCCCAAAGAGCTTTTTCCACTTTAAGTTCGGGTAGTTTGATGACAATTGTTTGAGTTGCTCTTCAAAAGATGAGTTAGCCATAACATCGATGGGCTCTACAATATTCTTGAGTGAGGTGACTTTTTTTGTGCCTTTGCGGTACACCAACACTTGGTTAACAAAATACAGAGGAGGGCTAGAACGATATTTTCGTTCTCTTGATGGTGTTTCTTGCTGACCGGCGGCAATAATATCAATTTTCCCATTGTTTAATGCTCGATATAAACGCGTTCGGTCCGAGTACACTTCTACTTTTAATGGAATCTTAAGATACTGCGCAAATTTTAATGCCATTTCATAATCGAACCCTGTTGCTCCGTTGTTGGTTTGCATATAGGTGTGAGCGCCATAAAGAGTGCCTACCCTCAAAACCCGCATAGATTCAGGGTTTTCAGGTATCACAGAGGGCTCAACTGTAGCTCTACAGCCTGATAAAATGAGTATCATCCATGCGGAACACAAAGTTAACTTCATAAGCAATTAAAAATCGTTCGGATAATGAGAAAAGAGTTTTTGGAAAACCGACTACTTTATAACACAAGAAAAGGTTGTTTAAACAACAGCAAATGATGATTTGTCAGCGTATTTTCAATATAATACCGCCCAAATAATATCCCATATCTACCCTACAAACTATAAGGTGAACAGACGTGATGGAGATCATCCGCGGAGCCCCTGCACTCTCAGAGTTTAATGTGCAGAAACTGCTGCAAGCATGTAACAGTCAGGCACTTCCAGTTAAGAGTATTTACGCCGAGTTTATTCATTTAGCTGATTTATCCCAAGCCTTGGACGATAACGAGCGACAACAATTAGAAAAACTGCTCACTTATGGACCTAAAATCGAAACTCAACTTCCTCAAGGCTCTCTCTACTTCATCACTCCACGCCCCGGCACTATTTCTCCTTGGTCTTCTAAAGCCACTGATATCGCCCATAACTGTGACCTTGGAAAGGTAAACCGTTTAGAGCGTGGTGTGGCGTATTACGTTGACGTTGACGTTGATGCGTTAACTGAAGAACAAGAAAAGTCATTAATTGTGTTGATTCATGACCGTATGGTTGAAGTGGTATTCAGTGATATAGAATCTGCAACGGTTTTGTTTGAACAAACGGAACCGAAGCCGTTTACCAGCGTGAACATATTAGGTGAAGGTCGTGATGCGTTAGCGAAAGCCAATGTGGACATGGGCTTAGCCTTAGCAGAAGACGAAATTGATTATTTAGTTGAGAATTTTTCTCAGCTTGGTCGCAATCCAAATGACATCGAATTGATGATGTTTGCACAAGCGAACTCAGAACATTGTCGTCATAAGATCTTTAACGCAGATTGGACAATTGATGGCGAAGTACAGCCAAAATCATTGTTCAAAATGATTAAAAACACCTTTGAAACCACGCCAAATGGGGTGTTGTCAGCCTACAAAGATAACGCCGCAGTAATGGAAGGCAGTGTTGCAGGACGTTTCTTCCCAGATCCTGATGGTACGTACAACTATCATACTGAACCGATGCACATATTAATGAAGGTGGAAACTCATAACCACCCAACAGCGATCAGTCCTTATCCGGGGGCTGCGACAGGTTCAGGCGGTGAAATCCGTGATGAAGGAGCAACAGGTCGTGGCTCAAAACCCAAAGCGGGTTTAACAGGTTTTAGTGTTTCCAACCTTAATATCCCGGGTTTTGAACAACCTTGGGAAGGCAATTACGGCAAACCAAGTCGCATTGTGAGTGCGCTTGATATCATGACCGAAGGTCCATTAGGCGGCGCTGCATTCAATAACGAATTTGGTCGCCCAGCGTTATTGGGTTACTTCCGTACTTTTGAGCAAGAAGTAAATAGCCATAATGGTGTTGAAGTGCGCGGTTATCACAAGCCAATCATGTTGGCTGGTGGCTTGGGTAACATTCGTGAAGATCACGTTCAAAAAGGTGAAATCACTGAAGGTGCGAAATTAATTGTACTGGGTGGCCCTGCAATGAACATCGGTCTTGGCGGCGGTGCTGCATCATCAATGGCATCTGGTCAATCAAGCGAAGATTTAGATTTCGCATCAGTACAACGTGAAAATCCAGAAATGGAACGTCGTTGTCAGGAAGTGATCGACCGTTGTTGGCAGTTGGGTGATGACAATCCAATTCAATTTATCCATGACGTAGGTGCTGGCGGTCTTTCGAACGCATTACCTGAACTTGTGAGTGACGGTGGCCGTGGTGGTCGTTTCAATTTGCGTGATGTGCTTTCAGACGAGCGTGGCATGAGCCCGTTAGAGATCTGGTGTAACGAGTCGCAAGAGCGTTATGTGATGTCAGTTGCACCAGAAAACTTAGACGTATTTGCCAAAATTTGTGAGCGTGAACGTGCACCTTTTGCAGTTGTGGGCGAAGCAACCATCAAAGAAGACTTGATTCTAGACGATCCACATTTCGATAATCAGCCGATTGATTTACCGCTGGAAGTGTTATTAGGTAAAGCGCCAAAAATGAGTCGTGATGTCGTGTCTAAACAAGCTCAAGGCACGCCAGTTGCTCAAGAAAATATTGAAATTAACGATGCCGTTAAGCGTGTACTAACCTTACCAACAGTGGCGGATAAAACCTTCCTTGTTACGATTGGTGACAGAACGGTAACGGGCCTCGTTAATCGCGATCAAATGGTCGGCCCTTGGCAAGTACCCGTGGCAGATTGCGCCGTTACAGCTTCAAGTTTTGACAGCTACACGGGTGAAGCTATGTCAATGGGTGAGCGTACACCGTTAGCATTGCTTGATTTTGGTGCATCAGCTCGTATGGCTGTGGCTGAGTCCATCATGAATATTGCAGGTACGGATATTGGTTCATTCAAGCGTATCAAACTTTCTGCAAACTGGATGTCGGCTGCAGGTCACCCAGGTGAAGATGCTGGTCTTTACGAAGCGGTAAAAGCGATAGGTGAAGAGTTGTGTCCAGAGCTGGATTTAACCATTCCTGTTGGTAAAGATTCCATGTCGATGAAAACGGCTTGGAATGAAAACGGCGAAGACAAAGCCGTTACTTCACCAATGTCACTGGTGATCACCGCATTTGGCGCAGTAACAGATATTCGTAAAACCGTAACGCCAGAGCTGAGAAGTGATAAAGGTGATACGCGTTTATTAGCATTAGATTTAAGCCAAGGTCAAAACCGTTTAGGTGGTTCATGCTTGGCTCAGGTTTATAACGAGTTAGGTGATAATGCACCTGATGTAGATACCCCGGCCGTTTTGCGCCACTTCTTTGAAACTACACAGCAGCTGGTGGCTGATAAAAATATCATCGCTTACCACGATCGCAGTGATGGTGGTCTGTTCACGACATTAGTGGAAATGGCTTTTGCTGGGAACACTGGTTTAGACATTGATTTAGCAACACTAAAAGGCACCCACATAGAGCGTTTATTCAATGAAGAGCTGGGTGCGGTGATTCAAGTAAAAGCGGATGATGTAGCAACCATTCAAGCCCAGTACCACGCGGGCGGTGTGGATTGTCATGTGATTGGTGCAATCGCTGAGCATGACGACATTCGTATTACTGATGCTAATGAATCCGTATTCGCTGACAGCCGAATAGCACTACGTAAGCTTTGGTCTGAAACGACCTACCGTATGCAAGCACTTCGTGATAACCCAGAGTGTGCTAAGCAAGAGTTTGACTTAAAGCTGAAAGCAGACGAGCCAGGCTTAACGGTTGATTTAAGCTTTGACTCGCAAGAAGACGTTGCAGCGCCGTTCATCTTAAAAGGTGCTTCACCTAAGATGGCGATTTTACGTGAGCAAGGTGTTAACTCTCATGTAGAAATGGCCGCTGCATTTAACCGTGCGGGTTTTGAAAGTGTCGACGTACATATGTCAGACATTCTTTCAGGTCGCATCAGCTTAGAAGAATTCCAAGGTCTTGTGGCTTGTGGCGGTTTCTCATACGGTGACGTGTTAGGCGCAGGTGAAGGTTGGGCGAAATCGATTTTATTCAACCAACGTGCACGTGATGAATTCAGTGCTTTCTTTGCCGATGAGAACAGCTTTGCACTAGGTGTGTGTAACGGTTGTCAGATGTTATCAAACCTAAAAGAAATCATTCCAGGCAGTGAACATTGGCCGCACTTTGTACGCAACAAGTCTGAGCGTTTTGAAGCGCGTTTCAGCTTAGTTGAAGTACAAGAAAACCCATCTATTTTCTTTGAAGGTATGAAAGCCTCAAGAATGCCAATTGCAGTGTCACACGGTGAAGGTCATGCTGAATTTGCGAACGCTGACGCACTAGCACACGCAGAATCGACAGGAACTATTGCACTGCGCTATGTAAATGGTCATGGTGACATTGCGACTCAATATCCGCAAAACCCGAATGGTTCTCCAAACGGGATTACGGGCTTAACGACAGCAGATGGCAGAGTGACCATCATGATGCCGCACCCTGAGCGAGTATTTAGAACCGTTGCTAACTCATGGCACCCAGATGAAATGGGTGAAGATAGCCCATGGATGCGCATGTTCCGCAATGCGAGAGTTAAGTTAGGGTAATTGTTGTTAGTTTGAATTGATAAAGGTCAGGTGAAAGCCTGACCTTTTTTGTTTATCTTAAACTAGTCTCGTCTCGACCAATCATAATGCTCATTATTCCGTCAACGACTTGATGGTTAAATATCAAAGTCGCTTTGCTCTCTCAATTTTTGTTCGCTGATTTATTTTGCGAAAATTGTACTCAGAAACATAGCATTTTGTTCATTTGCAAAAATTGTCACTCCGATGCTGTAGATTTACAAGTTACATTTTGTAGAGCAAAAGTATTGTCTGTTGCTATGAAATTTCGAATATTCGATTCATAGTCTTATGCCCAATTATGATCAGTCAATTTTTGGTATTGAGAATCTACTCGATAAAACCCACGCTGAGCAAGTCAGCGAGTGGTAACGGTATCTCTGGTAGTCAACCGTTACTGTAATTGATTTAAGTTAACGAGCCAGGCCTTAATCTTTGGCTTAATTTGAATTACAACTTTTAGTCACAGATAAAGCTTTAGCAAAAGCTCTTGCGTATTCTTTGTCAGGGCTTTTGCTTTCAATTTGCGAATTGGACTGCAAAGTTATAAACACATTTTCTTATAATTTCCTCCTGAAACTTCCTGAATAATTTGTAAGCATTCACCAGAGGGGTATTGACAATCTCAAACTCCCGTTTATTGGCATTTATAACTACAAGCTTGCCATTGTTTTGTGACACAAGTACCACCCCGCAAGTAAGTTTCACTGTTTA
>NZ_JAFEUN010000053.1 GCF_016900895.1 Parashewanella hymeniacidonis | reverse complement strand
AGGGTTTGATTTTTAATTCATAAATATCGGGGACAACAGCTTGCCTTCTAAGAGGGCAAGCACCAGCCCCCTTACAGGGGGCGAAAGGCAAAGCCACCTTCTAAGAAGGTGGATTCTTTAACTTTTAAAAAAATTCTTCCATATAACAATTTAAATGCGACTTTTTTCGTGTACTGTTTTAATTTAACTATTCAACACCTTAGTCTGTTCGGTTCTTCCGGTAAGAGGTATTAATGAGTAAATTAAACAAAAAAGCCATAGCTGTCGCTATTGGTACCGTTATTTTAGCCCCTGTAGCATTAGCAAATTCCAGTCAATTTAGTTTTAATCAACTTCATCAAGGTTATCAAATTGCTGATAATCAATCCTCAGGCGGTGCAGATAAAATCAAAGATGGTAAATGCGGCCAGGGAAAATGTGGTGGGAAAAAAGCACATGACGGAAAGTGTGGTGGCAAAATGTCTCAACAAGGCAAATGCGGAGAAGGACGTTGCGGTGCGAAGCGTAAAGCAAATCAAGGAAAATGTGGCGAAGGCAAGTGCGGTGTTGACCAAAAAGGAAGTAAAGAAGGAAAATGTGGCGGAAAAATGTCTCAAGAAGGGAAATGTGGCGGAAAAATGTCTCAAGAAGGGAAATGTGGCGGAAAAATGTCTCAAGAAGGGAAATGCGGCGAAGGTCGGTGCGGAGAAAACCGTAAAGCTCATGAAGGAAAATGTGGAAGTAAAAAGTAATTGAAAGTCATCGCCCTAGTTGATAGGGCGATGAGATATTTTATGGCCTTTAATCGTTATTAAAGATACTGCTCCAAGGAATCCACTTAAAATCTTGGTTTGCATCTGGCATGCGATTTCTTCCATCCTGAACTACAAGCATACCTTGTGACCAAGGGCCGTCACCAACAGGAAGTGAAGTAACAGCTAAACCATCGGTTTCTGAGCTACCATCAATACCTTTATCAAAATTAGTCCCAATTCTAAATTGAGTTATAAACTGATAAGGGGTTTCAGAGTCATAAAGGATATAGGAATCATTACCTTGGCTTGAAACAACAAGATAAGATTTGTTATTCCCGTGATACAAATCTAGGCCTTCGACATCGTCGACTAATGGGCCCCCGACTTTGATGATCATTTCACCTTGTGATGAAGCTTGAGCATTGGCATCATACTTCCAAATTCCCTGGTCCTCTTCACCAACAAATAACTCACCTGTTTGATCATTGGCTACACAGCCCTCGACTTGCGATGGAGCAGAGAACTCGCGTACTTTAGTGATAGAAATTTGTGTATCAAAATTGACACGATACTGTATGGTTTTACCTGATTTCTCATTTGCAAATGCATATAGCTGTGACCCATCGTGATATAAACACATGCCATAAATGTCATTTAAATGTGTATCCAAAATTGCAGTTTGTGTTACATGGCCGTTATGAGCAATTTCGTACGCGGCAAGTTTATCTCCATCACGCAAACTGGCTATCGCAATACTCTTAGTTTCACCATTGATTTGTAGGTTTTGTCTTATATCGATATTATTAATGCGACCAGTGCCAATAGACTGTACTTGGTTGCCTTGCATATCGAATACTAACAACCCCCAGCGCTTATGAGCGCCTAGAATCAAGCTGTCTGCAGGTGATGTTTTATTAACCCAAATTGCAGGGTCATCCATAGTATCTCCGGCACGATCTGAACTCGTGCTTTCGACCCATGCTGGAATTTCACGGATCTTCTCTGCTTTATCTTTTGGTTGTAGCTTCATACTCCAATTTGAGAGAAGGTATAGGTCATGTTCGTCATCGAAGCTGAGTACGGATTGTTTCTCATTGTGAGTGAAAACGGTTAATCCTTCAACTTCATCGCCTTTATTAATAGCGACTTGGTTGCCATCAGTAAAGACACGCCCAGTTTCATCTTGATAAAACACGTGTCCATCATCAGCAAAAACGGAAGTCAACGTGTTGTGTGGTTTTGCAACGACAAGCTCAGTTTCTTTAACGGCTTGAGGGTGTGCATCTATTGCCCAAATTCCAGCTTGTTGCTCTGCAATATACAGTGTATCTGTCGTAGAATCTAAAGAGCAATTAAGTGTCCCCATAGGTACTGATATGCTGCGAATAAATTTTGGATTCCAATTACCTTTGTGGCCTAATACCCACTGTTGTGCGTTGCCTGATTCGCCACCAAGCCAAACATAAGTCAACCCATCTTGCTGTCTTGGCTGTAAACAAACCCAGTTTATTTCATAATCAAGTTCAGGCATAAGGGCAAGCTTAGTCAGTGTGCCGTTTACAACTGAAAATGGCTGAACACGGTCTGTTTTAGTATCAACCGTTATCGCAATATCACTAGAAGCTTGAAGGTACTTATATTCCCCTTTAGCTATGGTGTTGCCTTTATCGGACTCACCATTCCAAGAAACTAAGCCTGACTTCTCGCTTGCAAGCAACCAGCCATTATTGAGTCGAACACCTTGACTTCCTTTTAGGCCAATCAAGGTTTTAACAGCGTTTTCCTTACCTGTTGTAAATATAGGTTTAGATTGAGCTTCAGCATGTACTGATGGTGATGCATCATCATTACATGCTGAGATCCCCAGTGTTGCTGATACAAGAGAAGCTAATAATCCATATTTGAAGATATTTTTTGTTTTATTCTTATTCATCACTTATACCTTAAAAATTAACTACTTGAATGCCTAGTTGGAACGTTCTGCCATACTCTTCGTATTGATTGTTGAAACGACGACTGCCAGCATAGCTATAAAATGGCTCATCAGTGATGTTGATAGCTTTAAAATATACTGTCATTGCCTCTGTTATATGCGCTTTCGCAACGAAGTCCCACTGTAAGTGATCATCTTCGTACATGTCATACTTTTCATCGTTAATTTCAGTAACTTCTTGTAGGTATTCCGATTTATAAGCAGCTGAAAGCCAAACGCTTGTATACGCATTTTCATATCCAATTGAGAAGTTTGCAGATAAGTCAGACTGACTTGGTAATGGAATATATCGTGCGAGTAATTCATCATCATCAAACCATTGGATTTCGGCATTAGAGTCGGTGTAGGTGATATTTGTATTGATTAACAGATCATTAAATGGCTCAGATAAGAAGTTAAATTCTTGCACATAAGCTAATTCAAAACCGTACAAGTCAGCATTATTACCATTTACGAAAGTCAGTGCTTTTTTATAATTAACGTATTCACTTCGCCCGGCTAGGTCAGCCTCGTAAATGAAGTTTTCAATGTCTTTGTAAAAACCACCAACGCTCAATAATCCAACACCATCGAAATAGTGCTCTAAGCTTATATCGACATTCATTGATTCGAGGGATTTTAAATCAGGGTTACCAAACTCAGCTTCACGGATAATCTCAACTTCACCAGTCTCATTATCTTCATCCTTGTCAATTTCTAACAAGAAGCCAGGTGCAATTTGATCAAACGTTGGGCGAGTGATTGTATTCGTCCAAGATGCTCTGAAAATTGTATTCTCATTGAACTCATAGCGAACATGAATAGATGGTAGTAAGTGGTCTTCTGAACGTTTAGAGTTACTTGCAATAAACTCTTCATCTTCATTGAATCTGTAGCCTTGAGAGTCCCAGTCAACGTTTTCGTATCTCACACCGGCAATGACCTTGAGTTGGTCAAAATCAACTGTGCCCATGATGTAAGCCGCTGTAAGGTCTTCATTAATGTCAAAATCACCAATTTTAGATTCAATGTCATCAGCAAACTCACTCGCATTCATGGCGTTTACTAGGCCCCAAATAGAATCCGTTGAAATCGATGGACCAAACTCGCTCAGTCCGTAGGTGACTGTTGAATTACTGTATGCACCTAAAGATAAAAGGTCTTCAGAAACACCGAAGTCCTCAAAATCTTCAAAAATCCAAACATCTTCACGGTTTGTTTTTTCTCTTGTGCTGGCCTTTGCACCGAATTTTATCTCAGCACCATTTTTTCCAAGTTCAAATGAACGCGTAAAATCAATTTTTCCACCTTTTACAGTGTCTGTTGAACGTGTGTCTGCAATTTCAATTTCTTTTAACTCATACTCGGAAGCATCATAGTAATCTTCATTGGCTAAAATAATCGGTTTTTGCGTACCTTGGAAACCCAGTTTATCAAATTCAGCTTCGAATTCAGCACCACCAATATGTAAAGGCTTTGCTGCAGTTGCACGGGAATAGGAAGCTTGGTAGTCAACTGTCCACTTCGTTAATCTTGATTGTCCACCGAGTACAAATGAAGTTATGTCTTGTTCTTCTGTTCTGGCCTTTAATGAACGTTTAACTTCTGCAGGCGACAGTGTTTGCGTGTCAGTTGCATCTTCCCATTCAACTCCTGATGCATTTCTCACTTCATCATCGTCGTATTTACTGTATAAAGAACGTAAGAATAGGTCATGATCTTCGGTTGGACGGTAATCTAGGTTGATACCTAAACCAATACGTTCACGGTTAATGTCATAGTTACGTGCTTCGACTTCTTCTAGCTTTTCGTCATCTAGATCCCAACCGCCATCAACTTCAACATTTTCGCTGCCAAATTTGCGGTTATACCAACTTGCAGCAACGGCCACACCAAATTTTTCATTAAACGTATCGCTGTAACTCGCTGCGAACTTCGGACTGGTTTGTTCTGTTAATCCGTTATAACTGGCTTCACCTGATAGATTGAAAAACAATTCATCGCGATCAAAAGCGGATAGACTCTTTACTTCTACAGCGCCACCAAGTGAATCGGCATCCATGTCAGGAGTTATTGTTTTACTGACTTCAACCGATTGAACAAGATCTGAAGGAATAACGTCAAGAGCAACAGCACGGCGATCATCTTCAGGGGCTGGTAGTCGTGTACCATTCATTGATACAGAGTTATAATCTGGAGCTAACCCTCGTATACGGACGAATCTTCCTTCACCTTGGTCACGTTCAATTGACACGCCCGGAACACGTTGTAGTGCTTCGCTGACGTTACTATCAGGGAAGTTACCTAATACATCAGCACTGATAACACTAACGAGGTTATCTGCACTGCGTTGTCGATTTAAAGACTTACTTAATGACCCCGTATGGCCTGTTACGGTAATTCGCTCAATTTCATTACCTGCAAGCTCAACAATGAGATCTGAAGTTTGATTATCGGTGACAGTAATTTTTCTTGTTTGTGTTGGCACACCTAAATATGAAATTGAAACGGTGTAGTTACCCGCTTTTAGGCCATTAAAAAAGAAGCGGCCATCACGGCCTGCTGTTTGGCTTTGATTAAGTTCTTGAATGGTTACAATAGCACCTGATAGAGGTTGTTTACTTTGTTCAGCTCTCACACTTCCTTCAAATTTTCCTACAGCGATGGCTTGTGCAGATATTCCGATACTGCAAAGAGCCAGACATATTGCAGATAATTTAAATGGCTTTTTCATTGTTCTATTTATCCTGAGGGGTCAAAAGTCAGGGCAAACATTAAGAGAGAGAAATGTCAGATTTGTGACGAAAACATTTCATTGATGTTTATTCACGCAGATCCTCACTAGTATTTTTAGGTGATGAACTGATTTGAATTAGTGTTATTGCTTTAAAGGCCTAATAAACTGAGAATTCAGGTGGGTTTAAAATGTTAGATAGTGTTTTATTGAGCTAATTTGACTTTTTGTTTTTAAATCGTTTAGTCACAAAATCTTAATAAAAATGCATTATTTTACAGATATTGATGTTTGTATTAAAAATAGAACAATGAAATTAAAAAGCTCAACGCCGTTTTTGATCATCAGCTTGTTAGTAATAACGCTTGTACCCTTATTAATAATGTTATTGCATCTGCCTTTGAAATACACAATAGACATTGATTTTATCGATATTTTTGGTGAGTTTTGTCTTTTTGCTTTAGCGACCAGCTGGATATTTGTGATTCGCTCTGCAAGACCTGAGGGGTTTGTTACCAGCTTGCTAGTCATTGGTTTGAGTGTGTATGCATTCGGATGCTTTCTGGACGTATTGGATGAAATTTTCATAAGAACCAGCTCTACCATTTTTACCAATTTGATTGAAAAGATACCAATGCCATTAGGCTTGGCTTTTCTCACTTATGGATTATGGCACTGGCGAAAAGAACAAAAGGTGGTTAATCGTCAATTGCAAACAAGAGAGCAATATATAAGGCAACACCATTTAACAGATCCATTGACCCTGCTCAATGATACAAGAGGTTTTGAAACACACTTAAAACGTCTCAATAAAAGCAAAAAAAGCTATGGGTTAGTAGCGTTTGATATTGAGAACTTTAGTGCGTACAACAGTCGCTTTGGATTTAACAAAGCTGACAAATGCTTGAAAAAAATAGCCAATATTTTGTGCTATCAGTTGAGAGGATGCGACTTAGTTTGTCGTTTTGCTGGCGATTGTTTTGTAGTGCTGATTAACGATGGCAATGATCAGCTTGTCGAGGCTTTAGCTGGTAGTATTGCTCAATCAATAAATCAAACAGACATCAACTGCAAATTGAGCTCTTTATTGCCAACTGAAGTGAATATGTTTGTGAATGGTTTTCATTCTGAAGAGACTTCGATTTCAGAATACTTACTGATAGAGCTGAATCAAAGACTGAGACCAGAACCAGAAGCTACGTTAGCTTCTAATGAGGCAATTTAATATGGCCTTTATTTGCTTGAATGATAAAGCCTTATATTGCAGACGGATAGTCACTTTAATTGTTGGTTTGTTTTGCCAACGTAAATTAAGTACGCAGATACTTTTAACGGGCACAGGAATCTTTATTAAAGACATCCAACGGTTAGATTTTACCGTTTCTCCACATCAACTAAAACGATTGTTTGATAATGCTAATCGACAATGGGAAGGAAACGATTTAACCTTTTTACTGGGTCAGATGTTGTATACTGACTTAGCCGATACACATGCGAATTTACTTAATAGATCAAATGATTTGAACGTAAAGTACTCAAATTTTTACCGATTCTTGCAACTATCACAACCATGGATTCAATTAATTAACTTCAATATCAATGCTAAAAAGCACCTTTTGATCTCACCTGACTTTGGTTTTGAAACAAATAACAGATTTATACTTGAGGTTTTTAGTTCATCTTTGAGTTTTCTATTCAAAAATATTGATATGAGATTTTCATTTCCTTTTTCTAAACCATCAAATACGTCGCAATACCTAAAGTACTTAAACTCTAATATCACATTTGATGCACCGATTATGTGTGTTTCCGCTAGTGGTTATGAACGTATTGAACTGAGGCAATATGACTTTGACTATAGGTTAGCCAAAAGTTCAGCAATACAAAAGGTACAGGTCAGTTCAAAACAGATTGGATTGCCGCGCAAAGTAAAAAGTCACCTTTTAAAAGAGTCATTTAAATTGCCACAGTTAGCCAGTAATCTTGACATGAGTGTGGCGACATTAAAAAGAAGATTAAAAGAATTTGATACCTGTTTTGGTCAAATACAGGATGAAGCGAACTTAATTAAATCTTTAATACTGTTGGCAGAGCATGATCCGAGTAAAACGGCCAAGCAATTAAATGAACAAGATATCAGCAATTTTAGACGTGCTTTCAAACGTTGGACAGGCTCTCTTCCCAGTAGATATTATTTGTGGCTTAGCTAAGAACTTTTTATCTTTCAGGATTAATTTATTGCTATGTGAGAGTTTACCTGATCAAGAAGAGCAGCAAAGACTAGACATCTAAGTAAACTGGTCGTTTTTTCATTGTTACCGCTACAAAACCAATCACGAAAGATCAACAGCCGTTACAGTAATTAGTTAATTACGTACTCCGCATACACACGGCCCGTCATTACGCAATTACAATATGTACGACTGCTCAAATGACAGCCAAACATAAGCGTTTACCTTTCAATTCTATGAACATCATCAAGTTTTCTTACTTTGTATTTGAAATTCGGCTTGTATCAAAAAATTCAATATGTCTATACTAAAAAGGCTTCACAGCTACTGTGAAGATATTTACTTGTCGGAGTGCCATTAGGCTGAGATCGTTAACACGGGATCCGTTGAACCTGTCGGGTTAAGACCTGCGAAGGAAACAAAAGTGAAATCTGGAATCTTAATACCTATAAAATTAATCTATTCTTCTTTGATGGAAGAAGGATTAATGCCAGCTTTTACCCATTCAGTTAATCATCCACACTGGGCGTCAGACAAGCAACTTCTTAATTATATAGATTGTGAGATTGCTTATGCACACCAACACACGGAACGAACGCCTTGATAATGAAGGCCATTTTAAAAACAGTAATTCTAAAAAAATCACTCGCAGAGAACGCCGTGATCAAGCTAGTGAGTTTATATATCATTTGAAACCTGAGCAATTTCCGAACTCAGAAAAAGCATACGTTGAAGGAAGCAGAAAAGACATTCAAGTGGGTATGCGAAAAATAGAGCAAACTGACACCATTATTGGGGGAAGTACAGAGGAGCCTATTACTGAATCTAATCCACCAATCAATGTTTATGACTGTACTGGCCCATATTCAGATCCTCATTCAGAGATTAATGTTAGGGATGGTTTACCAAAACATCGTCGTAATTGGATTTTAGAAAGAGAAGATACCGAAGAGCTTGATAGTGTGAGTTCAAACTTTACTCAACAAAGACTGATTGACGATGGTTTAGATCATTTGCGCTTCGAGGCGTTACCAAAACCAAGAAGAGCTAAATCGGGTAAACGAGTGACTCAACTGCATTATGCAAGGCAGGGGATTGTGACTCCAGAGATGGAGTACATTGCAATCCGTGAAAATATGGCAAGAGCTGAGCTTGCCGACTCAGATATTGCAAAACGTGCTCCGGGTAACAGTTTTGGTGCCAGAATTGGTGAACTAATCACTCCAGAATTTGTGCGAGAAGAAGTCGCACGGGGTCGTGCAATCATTCCAAACAACATCAACCATCCAGAATCCGAACCGATGATCATTGGTCGTAATTTTTTAGTGAAAGTGAATGCTAATATCGGAAACTCTGCAGTGACTTCATCTATTGAAGAAGAGGTTGAAAAACTGGTTTGGTCCATTCGTTGGGGTGCGGACAATGTAATGGATCTATCTACAGGTCGATATATCCATGAAACTCGTGAATGGCTGATAAGAAACTCACCTGTCCCAATCGGTACTGTTCCAATCTATCAAGCTTTAGAAAAAGTAAACGGTGTAGCTGAGGACTTAACGTGGGAAATGTATCGTGACACGTTAATTGAACAAGCAGAACAAGGTGTCGATTATTTCACCATTCACGCTGGTGTATTACTTCGTTATGTTCCAATGACAGCTAAGCGAGTGACGGGTATTGTATCTCGTGGTGGTTCGATAATGGCGAAGTGGTGCTTAAGTCATCATAAAGAAAGCTTTCTATTTACTCACTTCAAAGAGATTTGTGAAATCTGTGCGCAATATGATGTGTCATTATCTTTGGGTGATGGTATGCGTCCAGGCTCTATTGCAGACGCTAATGATGAAGCACAATTTGCTGAATTGGAAACACTAGGCGAACTCACCAAGGTTGCTTGGGAATATGACGTTCAAGTTATGATTGAAGGTCCTGGTCATATTCCAATGCATATGATTAAGGAGAACGTGGAAAAGCAACTTGAAATTTGTGATGAAGCACCGTTCTATACCTTAGGTCCACAAACAACCGATATCGCACCAGGGTACGACCATTTTACTTCGGGTATTGGTGCTGCAATGATTGGCTGGTTTGGCGTAGCAATGCTCTGTTATGTCACCCCTAAAGAACATTTAGGTTTACCGAATAAAGAAGATGTAAAACAAGGATTAATTGCTTATAAGATTGCTGCCCATGCTGCTGATGTTGCGAAAGGCCATCCAGCTGCACAAATTCGTGATAATGCACTTTCAAAAGCGCGTTTTGAATTCAGATGGGAAGATCAGTTTAATCTAGGTCTAGATCCTTATACTTCACGTGAATATCACGATGATAGTTTACCTCAGGAGTCAGCGAAAGTGGCTCACTTCTGCTCAATGTGTGGGCCTAAGTTCTGTTCGATGAAGATTACTCAGGATGTCCGTGATTATGCGGCTGCATTAGAAGCTAAAGGTATAGAAATCAATAGTCATACTGATTATGAAAAGCTATCGAAAGACATAACCGAAGGAATGACACAAAAATCAAACGAGTTCAAAGCGACAGGCTCTGAAATCTATCACGTAGTTGATGATGCTGAGAAAGAGAGCGCTTGATATGCATGAAGATTTAGAACTCAGCACTTGTTCTAATCGTCCGATTGTCTGGAGCATTGCTGCTTCAGACTCTGGTGGTGGAGCAGGAATACAAGCTGATTTACAAACAATGAATGACTTATCTTGTCACGCTTGTACTGTCATTACAGGTGTCACTGCACAAAATAGTGTTGCAGTTGATTTGGTAGAACCTGTTACTCAAAACATGTTAAAGCAACAACTGGATACTCTTTCGACGGATTTGCCGCCTGTGGCTATTAAAATCGGTTTATTAGTCGATCAACATCAAATTGATTTGCTTGGCCAATGGTTAAGCAAATACAAAGAAGTAAACCCAAATGTCCAAGTAGTACTTGACCCTGTGCTGGTTGCAACGTGTGGTGATAGTTTGAATAGTGATTTAGGTGTTAATTTCACTCCATTTAAGGGGGTAATTAAGCTGTTAACCCCAAATTATTCAGAGCTACATCAATTAACGGCACATTGTAAAAATGCTTCGATAAAAGAAAGAGCTCGATTCTTAGCTGATCAACTGGATTGCAGTGTGTTAGCTAAAGGAGGTGATAACCCTAATGATCAATTGTACGCAGAAGATATTTTAATTTGTCGTAATGTTAGCCATTGTAGTGAGTTACACCAAAATGAAACTGTTCGTTTTGTAAATAAGAGAATTAAGTCAGATAACACACACGGTACGGGCTGTACTCTTTCATCGGCAATCGCATCATTTATCGCTCACGGTTATCCTCTTCAGGACGCGGTTTTGCAAGCGAATGCCTATGTACATAGCGGTATACAATTCAGCTATCAAATTGGAGAGGGTGCTGGACCAATAGCCAAAACAGGTTGGCCGACTGATTTAAGGCACTTTCCTCGCATTATCTGTGAAGCTTCAAAGCTTCTAATTAATGATACAGTAAAGCCTTTCAGGTCTATGGCTGGGGATATTGGTGTATACCCAGTTGTAGACAGCGCAGAAATTATTTCATTATTGTTGTCTGCGGGTTGTCAAACCATTCAGCTCAGAATCAAAGAAGATCTTGTTGAGAAAAATGGGCCGGATTGGCTGGAGCAACAAATAGCGAAAGCGATTGAACTCGGTTATCAACACAAAGCACAAGTTTTTATTAATGATCATTGGCAGTTGGCCATAAAGCATAGCGCCTTTGGCGTTCACCTAGGTCAAGAAGACGTTTTTCAAGCAGACTTGAATTTAATCAAGTCATCAGGATTAGCTTTGGGTTTATCCAGTCATGGGGTTTTCGAAGCTCTACTGGCTCAGCAGATAAAGCCATCTTATGTCGCTATTGGTCATATCTATCCTACGCCTACAAAAGATATGCCCTCTATTCCACAAGGAATAAGTAAAGTTAAAAGGCAAGTGAGCTTATTGTCCAGTAGCATACCCTTAGTTGCGATCGGTGGAATTAGTGCTGCTCAATTCAATATCATTAAGCAAACCGGGGTTAATGGCGTTGCTGTTGTAAGAGCTGTAACACTCGCCGATAAGCCAGCACAAGCATTTAACGTACTCGCTAATCTATGGGAACAATCACCATGGAAGGAAGCTGTATGAATATTAGTGATAAAGAATTCATGCGTTATTCACGACAAATACTGTTATCGAATGTGGGTGAACATGGCCAAATACGCATTAAAACAAGCCAAGCAATTATTGTTGGTGTTGGTGGTTTAGGTACTCTTGTCGCTCATTACCTTGCTGCAGCCGGTGTTGGTGAGATCGTGCTGGTGGACGGAGATAAAGTCGAAAGTAGCAACTTACCAAGACAGCTTTTATTTTCAGAGAACGATATTGGAAAAAATAAAGCCACAGTGGCTTTTATTAAACTTCAACAGCAATATCCGAATATCCATATCAATGTAAGAGCTGAAATGTTCACGGATGTATTACAACTGGATTATTCAAAACAAACC
The DNA here is from genome assembly GCF_016900895.1 of Parashewanella hymeniacidonis. Lineage (GTDB taxonomy): Bacteria > Pseudomonadota > Gammaproteobacteria > Enterobacterales > Shewanellaceae > Parashewanella > Parashewanella hymeniacidonis. The sequence continues at coordinate 19,821 of NZ_JAFEUN010000053.1, read as the reverse complement.
GTTGTTTTTGATTGCTGTGATAACTTTGAAAGCAGACATCTTATCAATCGATTTTGTGTTAAAAACTCGCTGCCTCTTATCAGTGCTGCGGCTGCTAATTTTAGTGGTCAATTATTCGCTTACTATCCATCAATGTCTGGCTGCTATAACTGCTTGTACCCAGAACAAATTGAAGTTAATGATAACTGTAGAAGTGTCGGAATCCTCGGTCCCATGGTTGGTACCTTGGCATCAATGCAGGCTTTAATCGGTTTAAAAGTCATGCTCGGCGATAAACAGGTTTTCGGTAAGCTTTGGTTATTCGATGGAAATACTTTTCAGTGGCGGACCGCGTTATTGGAACAGGACCCCAGTTGCTCGGTATGCGTTAACACCGAACAACACGTAATCAAGGAGAGTGTCGCATGATTAACATTCAGTTTAATGGCGAGAATATCTCAATCGAGTCAAATCTTAGTATCGAAGCACTTCTGGTTTTAGATGTAGCTCAAATAAAAAATGTGAATGCTATTGCTGTCGTTGTTAATGAACGAATACTTCCTCGCTCAAAATGGACTGACACAACATGTCAGGAAAATGATCAAATTGAAGTATTCAAAGCAGTAGCTGGAGGTTGATGTGTTAAAAATTTCGAATGAAGAATTTGAGTCGAGACTCTTTACAGGCACTGGTAAATTCAGCTCAAGTAAGCTAATGCTCGAATCGTTGGTTCAATCAGGTTCTGAAATGGCGACCATTGCCATGAAAAGAATTGATGCAAAAAATGGTACGGATGATTTACTGGAACCGTTAAAACATTCAGGTATAAAAATACTGCCTAATACCTCTGGTGCACGAAATGCAAAAGAAGCCATCTTCGCAGCTGAATTGTCCAGAGAACTGTTTGGTACGCATTGGATAAAATTGGAGATTCATCCTGATCAACGTTATTTAATGCCAGATCCCATTGAAACGCTTGCAGCTGCAAAAGAACTCTGTGAACAAGGCTATGTTGTCATGCCATATGTTCATGCTGATCCTGTGTTGTGTTGTCGTTTGCAAGAGATTGGTTGTGCAGCCGTCATGCCATTAGGTTCACCAATTGGCAGTAACCAAGGCTTGGTGACTGATGACTTCCTTAAAATTATCATTGAGCAGGCTCAAGTACCTGTTGTTGTAGATGCAGGGATAGGTGCACCTTCACACGCAGCAAGAGCAATGGAGCTTGGTGCGGATGCGGTACTGGTTAATACAGCCATAGCGAGCAGTCCTGATCCTGTGACAATGGCAAAATGCTTCAAAGCCGCTGTTAAAGCTGGGCGAGATGCGTATGTTGCAGGTTTGGGCACGATTTCTCGTACAGCAAATAATACCAGTCCTCTCACTGGTTTTTTAAATTCAACTTCTTTGTAAGCCTTATGAATACTTTTACTGATGTGTTTAAAAACATCCCTCGGGATGAGTTGGCATTGAAAATTTATTCGACAACGGATAAAGATGTCGAAAGGGCGCTTAATCAACCAGAGCGAAACCTTGATAGTCTCTTAGCTTTACTGTCGCCAGCTGCAGAGCCCTATATAGAACAGATGGCTCAGGCCTCTGTGAGTAATACTCGCAAAAGATTCGGTTCTAATATTGGTATGTATTTGCCAATGTATGTTTCAAACCTATGCGCTAATGAGTGCGACTATTGTGGTTTTACTATGAGTAATAAAATTAAGAGAAAAATTTTATCTCATGATGAAATTCGTCAAGAATGTGAAATCATCAAAGCACAAGGTTATGATTCTATCTTGATTGTTTCTGGTGAGCATGAAACAAAGGTTGGCATTAAATACTTTAGTGAAATTATGCCAATCATAAAGCAATATTTCAGTTATATCGCATTTGAAGTTCAACCGTTAAAAGAGAATGAATACAAGAGTCTGGCTGAAAAGGGGATGGATGCGGTGATGGTCTATCAAGAGACCTATCATCCTGAAACCTATCGCCAGCATCATACTCGAGGGCATAAGTCCGACTTCCAATATCGACTGGAAACGCCAGATCGCCTTGGAAGAGCTCAAGTAGATAAAATTGGCTTAGGGGTATTATTAGGTCTGGATGATTGGCGTCTTGATGCACTGTTAATGGGTCATCACTTATATTATCTAGAACATAAATACTGGCGAAGTCGATACAGTGTTTCTCTGCCAAGATTACGCCCTTGTGTTGGCGGGGTTAACCCGAAAGTTGAATTAACTGATATCGGTCTTGTACAGTTAATCAGTGCATTTAGGTTATTTAACCCTCAACTTGACATCAGTTTGTCTACACGAGAATCAGCTGATTTTCGGGATAATATTATTTCTTTAGGGATCACTCAAACGAGTGCAGGAAGTTCAACAGAACCAGGAGGCTATTTACATCCTAATGAAGAACTTAATCAATTTGAAATAGGCGATGAACGAAGTGTCTATGAAGTTGTTGCTGCAATTAAAAGTAAGGGCTTAACTCCAGTGTTTAAAGACTGGGAATCCGAATGGATTAACTAGTGTTAGTGTCTTCTGTGAGAGTTGAATTACCTCGATTAAGCTTCAATACCTGTTATTCAACTCTCTTTTATCTCAATCGCATCTACTCTAGTGATTAAACACAATTTTACACATGAATGTTTTTGGTGAGAGTGTAAATGTAAAATGCTCTTCTACTGAGGCACTTGATTGCAGTGGGATAACATCAAAGTCCTTCATTAAGGTAGAAAATGCGAGTTTAATTTCAGTCATCGCTAACGAGCGCCCAGGGCACATTCTACTTCCTCCACCAAAGGGCAAAATTTCGTTAGTTGAGTTTGAATGATTTCCAAGCCATCGTTCTGGTTCAAATTCAAAAGATCGTTCAAAAACAGATTTATCATTTGAACATGCATTTAGCGCTAATATGAGAAGTGTTCCTGCTTTTACGATGACATCTTGCACAACGGTATTCTTATTTGGCTCAATGTATAACAGTGGTGCTACAGGTTTTTGCCTCATGGCTTCAAGTGCTATTGCTGTTATGTATGTAAATCGCTGCTTCAAAATCTCAGGCGTGGTTTTAAAATCTATTTCTGTTAATTCATTCAATATTTTTTGCTTTACAAGTGGTCTATCAGAGATTTGATGGACCATCCACGTAAGTGTATTTGCGGTAGTGTCTTCGCCCGCCAGTAGCATAGTAACGGCGTTTGCAATGATCATTTCATCGCTAAGGTCTTGATTTTTTTGTTGTGCAATCAGCATCATTTGCAGCATATTCTGTGGCTGTTGACTCAATGATGGGTTCTGAATAAGAAGTGCTTTTTGGTGCTGAATGAATTTTTGAACCTGTTCTTTAATGTATTTAATTGCGGAGTCAAACCGTCTATCTGCGGGCATTTTCACGTAACGCCAAAGTGGAAGAGGAGAAAGGCATCTTTGGTTTATCATCGGAAAGATCAGTTCTAAACTTTGTTCAAGTTTACTCTCTGATAAATTCAAGGTATTTAAATCTTCTCCAAATGCTAAATTTGTTGTTATATCAACGGTATATCTTTTAAACTCTTTAAGTAAATCTACATCAGCGTCTGTGGTTGCAAGATGCAAAAAACGCTTATGAAGACGCTGAGTGATTTTCATTAAAATAGGGGTGAAATTTTGAATATGATTCGAAACGAAAATGGCTTCTGAAAGTTGACGGTTTTGAACCCAATTATCTCCTTCAGAAGAAAACACACCATTGATCCCAGCTTCTTCGAACCTATCTTCGATTAAACTGGAACGCCTAAAAATGGATGGCCTCTTTTTCAAAATGTCTTGAATTGTAGCTCGATCGCATACTACGAGCGCATTATTTAGACCAAGCTTAATTCTGTAGAGGTCACCATAATTTTTATACCAACTTATAAGCTTTTTGTGAATATCAGGTTTATTAAGGAGGCTAACATGTCCAAGAAGGCCACTCGCAGGTGGCATAGGTAAATCCTTAAGAGACAGCATTAATTCCTCCAGATAATATTATACCAATTACAGTAATTAACTTCCCATTCAGCAAGAGGTAAAGATTTTCAGTACAAGACGCATGTTTGCAGCAATATTTCCTACGGCCGCCATACAAAACTGGCGTTCAACGCACTTCGTGCTTTTGTCGGGATAATGCAAAAACGTTTAACGCAGTATTGGAAAGCTTTAGCCTTGCCCTTTGATGGCGTACAGAGCTCTGAGTTGTGAACTTAATTACTGTAATTGGTAGTATTCTAATTGCGCCTTTCATCTAAACGATTAATGACTTGTTTAAATGACAACTCCTGATCTTCGAGCAATACTAGCAAATGAAATATTAGGTCAGAAGCTTCGTTGATTAATTCTTGTTTATCTTCAGTTGCAGCAGCTAAAGCAGTTTCAACACCTTCTTCTCCAACTTTTTGCGCAATTCGCTTAGTACCAGACTCAAAGAGTGAGCGGGTATAGCTTGATGACGGACCTTTTTGTTTTCTTTTCTCAATCAGCTTGATTAAATTGAGTAGAAAAGGGTCAACATCTTTTTCATCCCAACAACTTGGTGTGTTCAAGTGGCATGTTGGGCCATCGGGAACAGCTTGGATCAAAAGTGCATCATTGTCACAATCAACCGCTATTGATTTTAAATGCAGATAATTTTCAGACGACTCACCTTTGGTCCAAAGTCTATTTTTGCTGCGACTAAAGAATGTTACCTTCTCTTCAACTTGAGTCTTAATAATGGCTTGTTCATTCATATAACCAAGCATTAAGACTTGGCCAGAATGGAAGTCTTGTACAATAGCAGGCACCAAGCCGTTTAACTTTTGCCAATCAATGCTGCATATCTGTTCATCATTTAATTTCTTCATCTTATGGCCTTATGCAAATATCATTATGTTCTAATTCTTTTTTGAGCTTATCAATCGAAATTACACGTTTATGAAAAATACTTGCTGCGAGTGCTCCGTCTACGTTTATGTTTTTAAATACATCGATAAAGTGTTGAGTCGAGCCTGCACCGCCAGAGGCGATTAATGGTACGTCACAAATCCTTCTTACTTGGGCAAGTTGCTTTAAGTCATAACCATTTCTAACACCATCTTGATTAATCGCATTCAGCACAATTTCTCCACAACCAAGTTTTTGTACTTCTTCTACCCAATCTAATGTTTTCCACTGTGTAAAAGAGGATGTGTGTTCATCACCAGTGAATTGTTTAACCTTATAATTGTTTGTATTAGCATCGAAATACGAGTCGATACCTACAACAATGCATTGTTTTCCAAATTCATCCTGTAATCGTTGGATCAGGCTAGGATCAGAAAGTGCAGGAGAGTTCACAGACACTTTATCTGCTCCATGCTTCAATACGTTGCGGGCTTGATCGATAGATTTAATGCCACCAGCTACACAAAATGGAATATCTATTTGTTCGGCAATGCTTTCGATCCAACCCTTATCAACCCCATAACCATGAGCGCTGGCTGTAATGTCGTAAAACACCAATTCATCTGCACCCTCATCGGAGTAATACTTCGCTAAATCAACGATTTCTCCAACGATTTTATGGTTTTTGAATTGGACGCCTTTAACCACTTTTCCATCTCTAACATCTAAGCAAGGTATTATGCGTTTTGCCAGCATGAAATAGCCTCCTCGACATTAAACTCATTGATTAAAAGTGCCTTGCCTATGATCAAACTGTGCGCACCACTCTGTTTGACTGAGGATACGTTACTCAGATTGCCAATACCGCCAGAGGCTTGCCAGTGAATGTCTGGAAACTGCTGGTGGAGTTCTTTGTACAAATTTACATTTGATCCCGATAATGTGCCGTCGCAACTGATGTCCGTCACTAAAGCGTGTTTTAGACCAACAATTTGATATTGTTGAATCAGTTGCTCGATTGTGTATTCAGATGCTTGCTGCCAACCAGAAACAGCAACTATTTTGTTTCCTTTTTCATCAATGTTGATGTCCAACGCTAAACAGATTTTTTCATTTCCAAATTCTTTGAACCATTCAGAGACAAGTCGTGGCTGTTTAACCGCTAACGATCCGATAACGACACGAGATACACCTGCATCAAGAAGCTCTTTTACTTGTTGTTTAGTTCGTATTCCACCACCTACTTGAACAGAGGCGGATAGTCTAGCGGCTAATGTCTTGATCAATGTCAGTTGTCGTTTATTTGGGGATTTAGCCCCCGTCAAATCAACGATGTGGAGCCACTCTGCACCTTGTTGTTGGTAACTAAGAAGTTGTGCTAGTGGTTCAACATCAAAATCAGTTTGTTGGGCGTAATCGCCCTGAAATAATCTCACGACTTTGCCATCAATGAGATCGACTGCTGGAATTATCATTTTTACCTCATTGCACAGAAGTTTGTGAGAATTTTGGAGCCAATAGTGCTACTTTTTTCTGGGTGAAATTGCAGCCCAATAAAGTTATCGCTAGCAATTCCAGCACTAAAAAGTTGCCCATACTCGCAAGTAGCGATGGTAAATTTACTCACCGGGGCGCAAAAGCTATGAACAAAGTAGGTAAAACTTTTAGCATCAAGTCCAGCAAAAATTGGATGTTGCTCAAAACCTAATAGTTTATTCCAGCCCATATGCGGCAGTGATTGTTCATGACACTCCAATTCAATAATGTCTGTTGATATCACATCCAAACAATCAGTAACCACGCCACCTTCGGTTGACGATCGCGCTAATAGCTGCATTCCTAAACAAATGCCTAAGACGGGCTGCTGAAGGCTTTTTATCACGTTGATTAAATGAAGATCATTTAAAGACTTCATTCCAGCAGGTGCAGCGCCTACACCCGGTAATAGCACTCTTGCACTGTTGCTGATGGTTCGTGCGTCACTAGCAACGATGACATTGTCAGTAACTCTAATGAGCGCCTGATAAACTGAAGTTAAATTGCATACGCCGGTATCAATAATCACCGTAGCATTCTCCATGCTTTTGTTTGTCATAGTCACAAGGTTCCCTTACTTGATGGTAACTCTGTACCTTCAACTTTAATCGCTTGTCTTAACGCACGCCCTAAAGATTTAAATAATGCTTCAACAACATGATGTTCATTGTCGCCTTCAGCACTAATATGAAGCGTGCAAGCCAGTCCATCTGCAAATGAGCGAAAGAAGTGTGGTACCATTTCAGTGGCCATTTCCCCCACCTTTTCACGACCGAGTTCCGCTTCATATTTACAATAGGCGCGACCTGACAAGTCAATCAGGCATTCACCTCTGGATTCATCCATAGGCAGAGAAAAACCGAAACGGTTAATGCCTCTTTTATTACCCAGTGCTTTACGTAGTGCTTGGCCGAGACTAATTGCGGTATCTTCAACGCTGTGGTGATCATCGATATGGAGATCACCATTAACCATTAGATTCAGTTCAAAGCCGCCATGGGTAGCAATCTGATCAAGCATGTGGTCGTAAAAGCCAATCCCAGTGTGAATTGTGCTTTTATTTGTAGAGTCTAAATCTACAGCGACACTTATTTTTGTTTCGCTTGTATTGCGTTCAACTTTAGCTTTACGGTTTATTGAAGTTAAGAGTTTTACGATTTCTCGCCAATTAATACTGTCTCGGTCGTACTTAATGCCCTTAATTCCCATGGCATTTGCGAGCTCAACATCTGTTACCCGATCACCAATAACGGCAGACGATTCAAAATCAATGCAACCATTAATGAGTAAATGTTTAACTAAGCCAAGTTTAGGTTTTCGGCAGCTGCAATTATCCTCGTCAAAATGAGGGCAAATAAGCACGTTGTCGAATTGGATATTTTGGCTTTCAAATATATTCATCAATAAATTGTGTGGAGCATCGAAATCAGCTTGAGGAAACGAATCCGTACCAAGCCCATCTTGATTGCTTACCATCACCAATTGGTAGCCATAATTTTGTAATTCAACAAGTGCAGGGATAACATCGGGTTCAAATTCTAATTTTGAAATGCTATCCAGCTGCTTGTCTATCTCTGGTTCTTTAACCAATGTTCCGTCACGGTCGATGAACAGTATTTTTGTTTTTGATGTAGGTAAGTATTGAGGCATTACTGTTCATCCTTAAGTTGCTTTATGTTATTAAATAAATTGATGAGAGTGTAGTTCTCTGCTGTAGAACCTATCGTAAATCGTATGCCATTTTTTAGTTTTTCTACGACGTACCTGCGGGCAATAATTTCTTGATCAACTAATTCACTCCAAATCGCATCTGCATCATCGAATTCGGCATAAACAAAATTGCTGGCACTCGGTAAAACCTTTTGTGCTATACCTATCAGGGCATCCATTAACAGTTGTCTATTTTGTTCAATGAGTTGCCTTTGTTGTTTCATTAGTGTGATACCCGTTGAAGACAATGCTTGTGTCGCAATTTGTTCTACAGGAACAGAAACGGGATATGGTGCAAGTACCTTAAGTACCTGTTGAGTCACTTGAGGTGATGAGATTAAAAAACCACACCTCAATCCTGCTAAGGCAAAAGCTTTAGATAGCGTCCGTAATACGACAAGGTTTGGGTACTCTTTAACTAAATCTGTCACCGTATTTTCTATTGAAAAATCGATGTACGCTTCATCAACAACAACCAAACCAAAGGGTGTTCTGTTAAGCACAGCCTTAATGTCACTAGGTGTAATAATTGTTCCTGTAGGGTTATTTGGGTTGCAAATGAAGGTAAGCTTACTTTTCTCAGTATTACTCCAGTCAGAAGGTAGAGTGTAATCATCGTTAAACGGAACTTGAATAGAACGGATCCCACAAGTTTTTGCTGATATCTGATACATACCGTAACTGGGCGCAAAATAGCTTATGCTGTCTTTTCCTACGTTACAGAATGTTCTAATTAATAGCTCTATGGCTTCATCAGCCCCACGAGTACAGACAACATTTTGAGGTTCTACATTTGCATAGTTTGCATAGGCTTCAACTAAGCGCTCTGGTTGCTGTTCAGGATAACGATTAATCGTGTCGAAGTTCACAGCACCAAGATCAACATTGGCAAATGGAGATTCATTCGCATTGATAAATATTTTACCTTTACCACCAATTCTTCGGGCACTTTGGTAAGGTTTTAGATCAGACAAATCTTCCCTTAATAGCGATACTATAGAATTTTCCTTTGCCATTACGTTTTCTCCTGTAGAATCGCTTGTTTACGAACTTCTATCGCTAGAGCGTGTGCATCCAATTGTTCTTCAATAGCAAGCTCAATAACGGTGTCACTGAGGTTCATAAAACCGTCTTTGTTCAGTGTTTGCACAGTAAACCGTCGCTGAAAATCAGCCAATGACAAGCTTGAGACTGATTTTGAGTAACCATATGTTGGTAATACGTGATTAGTACCACTGGCGTAATCACCAGCGGATTCTGGAGAATATGCACCAACAAATACTGAGCCTGCACAGCGAATATCATTCACGAGCTGTGATGCATCATCCGTTTGGATGATCAAATGTTCTGGTGCATAACAATTTGAAACCTCAACAGCTTGTTTTAGCGAGTTGACAATAACTGTTCGACTATTTTTCAGTGCTTCAATAGCGGTTTCACTTCGAGAGAGTTGCTTCAGATACTGGGCTATTTGATTATCAACTTCAAACGCTAAACGATCGGATGTAGTAACAAGAATCACCTGTGAGTCAACACCATGTTCAGCTTGTGATAAAAGATCTGAAGCAATAAAGCTAGGGTTAGCTTGCTCGTCTGCAATCACCAAAACTTCAGATGGTCCTGCTGGCATATCAATGGTGCACGTTGTTGAATTATCAGCGGCAATTTGATTTTTAGCCTGAGTAACAAAACGATTACCCGGGCCAAAGATTTTATCCACTGGCTTAATTGATTCTGTACCATAAGCGAGTGCTGCAACAGCTTGAGCACCGCCAACTTGGTAGATCTCATCAACACCACATAAATCAGCAATGTATAAAATTGCAGGATTGATTGGAGGAGGAGAAACTAACACTTTACGTTCACAGCCTGCAATCATGGCAGGGATCGCAAGCATCAAGGTGGTCGAAAGGAGTGGTGCAGTTCCACCTGGTATATAAAGTCCCACCGATTGAACGGCTTCAGTTCTTAGCTCGCACTTTATTCCTGGACTTGTTTCAATTACCTCAGTTTGGGACAGCTGTGCACGATGAAATGCATTGATATTATTAAAGGCAACATCTATCGCTTGCTTTAGTTCTTGTGAAAGCAACGTTGTCGCCGTCGCAATTTCTGATGCAGCAACCTTGAGTCTAGTTATGTCCGCACCATCGTACTTTTTGGTTAATTCAAATAAGGTTGAATCACCATTTCTTCTGACTTGTTGAATGATGTCATTTACATCAATTTGAAGTGCCTCATCATTCACAAGTTGAGAACGTTGAAGCACGGCGCTTTTTTGTTCCGAACTGAGCTGAGACCAAACGACTTTGTGCATTTGTTACCCCATCATCTTTTCAATTGGTAGAATGAGAATTGAGCTGGCTCCCAATAGTTTTAATTCTTCCATGGTGTCCCAAAAAATGTCTTCGCTACTGACTGCGTGAACTGCAACCATATCTTCTCTATTGGTCAATGACATAATGGTTGGGTTTCCGGCACCTGGAAGTAGGTTGATGATGTTTTGTAAGTTATCTTTTGGAGCATGGAGCATAATGTACTTGCTTTCTTTAGCTTGTATAACTCCATTGATACGAGACATGATTTTATTAATGAGTTCTTGCTTAGTTTGGTCAATATTACTTGCCGATTGTATTACGCAAGCTCTAGAACGAAAAATAACGTCTTTTTCAATTAGCCCGTTAGCTTCTAATGTTGCTCCTGTTGAGACTAAATCGCATATTGCATCAGCAAGTCCGGCTCTCGGCGCTACTTCGACAGATCCCTTAAGCTTACAATCTTCAAATTCATAGCCTTTGCTACTCATAAACTTTCGTAACAGGTTAGGGTAAGATGTTGCAATACGGAGTTTATTTAACGACTCAATGCCTTGGTAGTCAAACTCAGATGTCACTGCCAACGATAAGCGACATTGACCGAAATCGAGTACTCGTATTTTTTCATAACTTGCAGCTTTATTGATGAATTCACGCTCATACTGCTCTTCAATCAGTACATTTTCACCGACGATCCCTATGTCAACCACGCCGTCCATGACCAAGCCCGGAATGTCATCGTCACGAACTCTCAAGATATCAATTGGAAGATTATCTGAATGTGCAATTAATCGCTGTTCATTAATATTTAAACGAATACCACATTTTTTAAGCAGTTTTAGTGATTCGGTCGCAAGTCGGCCTGATTTTTGAAGTGCAATTCTTAATCTTGTCATTTGTTTGGTGTCCTAATAAAAATTCAATTTACTGTTTCTAAGCATAGTTAGCTGTAGGTAACTGGTTAAATCAGAAACTAAAAAGCCCCTGAATTCCTTCAGGGGCTTTAGTTAAAACTTCTATCAGTCCACCGGAAGGAAAATGTCCTTCGGCGGAGATCAACCGAAGGCTATCTCATATGGTGATGATGATGTTTAGTTGCCGTCGGTAATAAATTCATGAGTAATATCTCTGTATAAAGTTGTTATAAATTTTTTAGTCTAAAAAATGTGCTTTTTAGCGTGTTTTTTAAAACTAGCCATTTTTTTTATTAAATGCAATAGCTTTGAAAAAATATTTATGTTTCGTTGAGCTTTTGCAGTATGCAATAATTTGTTTAAGAAAATATTACACGTATAGGAATATCGCTTGTCTAACCGATATATCAATCAAGTCGAACACTTTTTTTCAGCGGGTGGCCGGTTAGATAAATCATTAAAACAGTATCGGTTCCGTGCAGGACAAAAGCAAATGGCCTTAGCGATCGCTGAAACCATAAATGCGAAAACTACTGTTGTCGTAGAGGCGGGCACAGGTATTGGTAAAAGTTTCGCTTATTTAGCGCCAGCTTTGATTAAAAAGCAAAAAGTTATCATTTCAACTGCAACAAAAAACCTACAGCAACAGTTATTTGATAAAGATATACCCTTCATTGTCGGATTGACTCATCCCACTGCTCGTATTGCCATTTTAAAAGGGCTTAGTAATTATTTATGTATCCGTAATTTAGAACGTGAGCTGAGTACCGTAAGTTCTCTATCAGAGTCAGTAGTCAGTGATTTACTGAAAGTTCAGCAGTGGGCCCAAATTACGAAGGACGGTGATTTAAACCAAATCAATGGTGTTAGCGAATCTTCATCCAGTTTGAATTTAGTCAGAACTAAACAAGGCGATTGTACGGGTAAAAAATGTGTTTTTTACTCGCAATGTTATAGTCGTAAAGCCAAATTAAGTGCAAGTGAATCAGACATATTAGTCATTAATCACCACCTTGTATTCAATGAGAATTTTTTAGCCAGAGAAGGTGATGATGAATACAAAATTGATGCTGATGTGCTGGTGTTTGACGAAGCGCACTCTTTAGCTGACGCGTTAGGGCAATTGGGTGGAACTTTTATCTCTGAAAGCTTAATACGTAGAAGTATTCAGCAGGTGACTGAATTATTTAAATCAGAGATTGGCGACAGTCCTCCTTTTTTAAAGGCCATTGAAGCACTCTATATTGCTTTAGATTACTTTAAACAGTGGTTAAAGCATCACAATATTTCGAAACTAACCATAAATCATTTGTTGTCCCAACGAGATAGTGCAAGTTATTTTTGGGGCATAATCAATGCCTGCACTGATATCATCAATCAAGGAGACGTTCTGGTTGGTCGTAATCAACAATTCGATACATATATAGTTGAACTTAAAGAACTTAAAGAGAAAATGGAAGCATTAGCTACAACGTCTGACGTACGATTTGTTCAATATCTGAAATTTGAAAATGATCGCTTTGAATTTGATGCAATTTTACATGACGTAAAGCACGAATTAGCAAAGTATATCAATGACAAAACCGCCACGATATATACCTCTGCAACGCTGTCCATCAATGGCAAACTTGATTACTTCACGGAGCCATTGGGATTGCGGAAAGCGAACAGTTTTGTCATTGAAAGTCCGTTTGATTATCAACGACAAGCGATGCTTTATATTCCTAGAGCTATATTGCCTCGTGATGAAAACATACGCCAGCAAGCATTCCAGAAGCTTTGTGAAAAACTGATCAAGGTCAATAAAGGTAAGACTTTTATCTTGTGCACCAGTCATAAAGCTGTGCGGACTATCGGTGCAGCATTAACCAGAAGTCTCCATTACCCGGTTTTAGTGCAAGGCCAAACAGGGAGACAAGCATTGTTAAAAAAGTATCGAATATTAGGCGATGCTGTTTTGATTGGTACCTATAGCTTTTGGGAAGGTATCGATATAAAAGGGAATCAACTCAGTAATATCATTTTCGATAAATTACCATTCCCATCACCTGATGACTTTTTTGTTCAATCTAAAAGTGAATATATTTCACAGCAAGGAGGTGATTCTTTCTCGAATAATATTCTTCCAAGTGCAATTCAAAAGCTAAAGCAAGGTGTTGGTAGATTAATAAGACATGAAAATGATTCAGGGCTCATCACAATATTTGATGAAAGACTGGTTAATAAAGCGTATGGACAGTACTTCTTATCGTCAATTCCTGAACTACGTCGCACCCGAAGTTTTACAAAAGCGAAAGAATTTTTAGAAAGTCTATAAGAACTCAGTAAATTCTCGTTATAATGTCGAACTTATATATTTATCCAGTTTGAATAAGTTTTAACGTTAATGACTCATAAAACATTACTTGCAATTGATACTTGTACTGAGCTTTGCTCTGTAGCCCTACAAGTTGGTGAAAAAATCTATTCTGAAGCAGTGGATGCTCCAAGAGAGCACAGCCAAAGACTTTTACCATTAGTTGAAAAACTGGTTGCAGAAGCTGGCATTTCGCTTTCTAATCTTGACGGAATTGTCTATGGTCGAGGTCCTGGTAGCTTCACGGGTATTCGTATATGCACGAGTATGGCTCAAGGATTAGCATTAGGTCAGAATCTTCCCGTATTTGGTGTTTCCACGCTGGATTCTATGGCGCAGCAAGCCGCTGATTTAGGCGCAGAGCATATTTTCTGTGCCATTGATGCAAGAATGAATGAAGTCTATTGGGCTGAATACACTGCTAACGATAGCGTGATAGTGGCTGTAGAGAAAGAGAAAGTATCTCACCCTGAAAATGTAGCTTTACCCCATAAAAATGCTGAACGTTTTGTAGCCTGTGGTACGGGCATTGATACATATCCTGAATTACTAGCGAACGTAAACAATGCACACGTTGACGTTACATCAAAATTCCCTACAGCGGAATCTATGCTTAAACTAGGTCAGAGCGCATGGGCTGAGGGAAAATTTACTCCAGTTGACGATTTAGCACCGGTTTATGTGCGTGACGAAGTTACTTGGAAAAAGTTACCAGGCCGAGAGTAAATTTTTAGGTGTTGCTCCCGTAAAAACGGCAGTGTAATGAGGTTAAATAGATATTGAAATTTAACAAATCGTTAACTATTCTTTGCTTAAGCTATATTCATGGACAGGTAAATGAACCTCGACTCAAATTTGTCGTATAATTCAATCGGTCAAACATCTTCGGCTTCAACCAGTGTTGTTCCTGTCAACAATCCTCAATCTAATGTTGATAAAGGCCCTGACTCTCCTCAAGCAATTAGTGGCGAGTTAGTTGAACATCGACGTCAACCTCATACTCAGATAACAATTGAGCAATGGCAACACAGTCGTGTTCATATAGAAACATCAAACCCAATAAGTAATAAAGCCATATCTCAATATTTACTTACACAATTTGCAGTAGAAAGAGAAAATATCAGGCAGAATATAGGTATTGATACTTACGCTTAGCACTTTACCACGCCTATGCAAAATAAAGCTCAACGATACAAATTTCATTTTTGGTTCTTTTTTGTTTTGAGTGCTATTGTCATTCAAATCCCGATTGTCAGTATTCCATTTAGTTGGATTGAAACCTTCTTCCATGAGATAAGTCATGGTTTAGCAACGCTAATCACTGGTGGCACCATCAGTAAAATTCAATTACTGGCTAATGGTGCGGGTTATTGTTATAGCTACGGTGGATGGCCAATTCTGATTGCATTTTCGGGTTATGCTGGTGCTTCAGGTTTTGGTTTACTTCTTTACCAATTGGCTGCAACAACAACCTCTAAGTTCGCTAAATTTATTTCTATTGCAATTATTTTGCTGATCGCCATATGCTTAGCTTTATGGGTTAGAGATCTACTGACGGTGCTCATCCTGTTGGTTATTGCCTCACTGTTCATTTTGCCCCTCAAATTTGCTTCTTCAGGCTGGCTAAAGTATTTGACTCAATTTATTAGCATGACGGTAATCCTCAACGGATTATTTAGTGCTGTAATGTTGATTGGGAGAGGGCATGTAGGTGATGCAGCCAATCTCGCTAAAATGACTTGGTTACCCGCACAAGTCTGGACTGTTTGTTGGTGTATTATTGGTTGCTTTGCACTGTATCGTGCATTTAAAGTTCGCTAACCGTTCGTTTACTCATTTTAATTTTGGTATTACAGATGTTCAAAGGAAAAGAGCTGGAATTAAAACTTTCGCACATTACATTGGCGGCACAAGAATGGGGCGTTCCGGGTAAACCTGTTTTACTCGCTACGCATGGGTGGTTAGACAACTCGAACAGTTTTATGCCTCTCGTCGAGTTCCTCAACGATTACAGAGTTATTGCCATCGATTTCCCGGGCCACGGATTTTCACAACATCGCCAAACAGGTTATCCACTTCACCTAACGGACTATGTGTTCGACCTTGAGCAAGTCATCGAATATCTAAAGCAAGAATACGGCATCGATAAAGTAAACCTATTAGCACACTCCTTTGGTGGCATAATTTCGTTGCTGTATGCGAGTGTATTCCCTCAGAATGTAGAAAAGTTGATCATGCTTGATATCCTAATGCCGCTGTTTGAGATGGAATCTAATGCGAAACATCGATTACAACAAAGTTTGATCGACCATAACGCTCAGGCAAATTCTGATATAAAGCCTAAGACCTATTCCTCGATCGAGACAGTCGCCAAAGTGAGAGAGAAAGTTACTGATCTTAACTACGTTAATTCTAAATTGATTGTGTCACGCAACTTGAGGCAAACAGAAAACGGTGTTGTTTGGCGTACGGACCCTAAACTTAAACTAACATCCGCTTGGCGTTTTAGTTTTCAGCAAGTTGATTCGTTAATCGACCATGTTGAAGTGCCTGTTTTTGTCATCTTTGGTAGTCGAAGTAAAGCGCAACTGCAGATGAATGCATTCCAAATAAAATTCAGTTCACTTGTGAGTGAAGTCGTTGAGGGCGGGCATCATATCCATATGGACAATCCAAAGCCCGTTGCAGAGGCTGTTCGCTCTTTCATTGACCAGTGATGACTAGGATTTTTGCTCTAGATATGTGATTATGAACCGCTAAAATTCAAACGCACGTATGATATTCGGCAAGTTGGTATGATTCATTTGTTAGAACATACTAGAAATAAGATGCGTATTTACTTTTTATAAGCAAATTTGCTTAGTCGCTATTATTAGCATCGGGAGAACATAGTGGAACAACTTTGGCTAAACAACCTTCCTGAGGGTGTACCTGCAGATATTGAGCACGATAAGTATTCTTCATTAGTTGAAATGTTTGAAGAATCGGTAAGCAAGTACGCTGACCAACCTGCTTTTATAAACATGGGAGCAACGGTTACTTATAGAAAGCTTGAAGAACGAAGTCGGGCTTTTGCTGCTTACCTTCAAAATGAATTGCGGTTAAAAAAGGGCGACAGAGTTGCCTTGATGATGCCAAACGTTTTGCAGTACCCCATTGCACTTTTTGGTGTTTTACGTGCCGGAATGGTCGTGGTCAATGTTAATCCGTTATATACACCTCGTGAGCTGAAGCACCAACTGAATGATTCAGGCTCTAAAGCGATTGTTGTCGTTTCTAATTTTGCGAATACCTTGCAAAAAGTCATTGATGAAACCCCTATAGAGAATGTCATTATTTCGAGCTTAGGTGACTTATTAAGTACGCCAAAGCGGACTGTTGTTAATTTTGTCATTAAATATATTAAGAAGATGGTGCCTGCTTATCATCTACCACATGCGCTTTCATATCGTAAGGCCTTATCTAAAGGGCGACGCTTACAGTATGTTAAACCAGAATTGAAAGAAGAGGATTTAGCCTTTTTGCAATATACCGGTGGTACGACGGGTCTTTCTAAAGGCGCAATGTTAAGCCATAAAAATGTAGTTTCTAATGTTTTGCAAGCCAGTGGCGCTTATTCACCGATTCTTGATAATGGTAAAGAGCTTGTCGTTACTGCTTTACCGCTTTACCACATCTTTGCATTGACCGTGAACTGTATGTTATTTCTGCACAAAGGTGCAAAGAACTTATTAATTACCAATCCACGAGATATTCCTGGGTTTGTATCTGAACTGTCAAAGTACGATTTTTCAGTATTAACAGGCGTAAATACGCTATTTAATGCACTTGTGAATAATCTAGAGTTTGCCAACCTTAATTTTGACAAGTTAAAATTATCGATCGGTGGTGGCATGGCTGTGCAACGTGCCGTTGCGGATAAATGGCAACAGATCACAACAACTCGATTATTGGAAGGCTATGGCCTTACCGAAGCGTCACCGTTAGTTTCATGTAATGCTTATAACTCAGAAGGATATAATGGCTCGATTGGTTTACCTGCACCAGGCACGGACATACAAGTACGTGACGATAGTGGCCTTATATTGCCTCAAGGTGAAACCGGTGAGCTGTTTATTAAAGGCCCACAAGTGATGCAAGGCTACTGGGGCAATGAAGAAGAAACCAAAGCTGTCATTGATGAAAACGGTTGGTTATCCACGGGTGACATCGGTTATATGGATGAAAAAGGTCTGTTTTATATTGTTGATCGCAAAAAAGACATGATTTTGGTTTCTGGTTTTAATGTGTTCCCAAATGAAATTGAAGATGTTGTTGCCTTACATCCAAAAGTTGTAGAAGTTGCGGCTATTGGCGTGCCATATGAGGCAAGTGGTGAAGCTGTTAAAGTGTTTGTGGTGTCAAAAAGCAAAAAGTTAACTGAAAAAGACATCATTAAGCATTGTCGGGTGCACCTTACGGGTTATAAAGTGCCTAAATTTGTTGAATTCCGTGATCAATTACCTAAGACTAACGTTGGTAAAATACTTCGCCGTGAATTACGAGACGAAGACTTAAAGAAAACGAATGGATAAGTATCACTAAATGATGTTTGATAAAAAGTTTCCATTAGTAACTTTTATAGATACACAAGAATCGCTTAACCAACTGGTAGAGCAGTTAAAGCAAAGTAATATGATTGCTTTAGATACCGAGTTTGTTAGAACTCGTACTTACTATGCACAGTTAGGTTTGATTCAAGTATACAATGGGGATGTGCTTGCATTAATCGACCCTGTTTCAGGTATTAATTTAACTGAATTTTGGGGTTTGCTTAAAAACGAAAACATTCTCAAAGTATTACATTCTGCCAGCGAAGACCTTGAGGTTTTTGCGCATTATGGTGATGTAATGCCAACACCGTATTTTGACTCTCAAATAGGTGCAGGCTTTGCCAAAATGGGACATGGACTCGGTTATGCTAACCTTGTTCATCAACTCTTGGGTATTGAATTAGATAAAGGTGAATCGAGAACGGATTGGATTAAGCGACCGTTATCAGATAAGCAGCTCACCTATGCAGCTAATGATGTATTCTATCTTTATCATTTGTTTCCAATGCTAAAACAAAAGCTCGAAGAATTTGGGCGATGGGATTGGGCGTTAGAAGAAAGTGCGAATATGTGTCAGGGCAGGTTAGATGCCATTGACTATGATAATGCCTATCTAAAAGTGAAAAACGGTTTTCAGCTTAGTCAAATTCAACTTGCTTATTTGAAACCGATTGCGAAGTGGCGATTAAAAACCGCAGTTAAAAAAGATATTGCGGTTGGTTTTATCATTAAAGATCATGCTTTAATTGCCTTAGCTAAGTCTAAGGCAACAACGTTTGCTCAACTTTCGAGTGTAAAAGAGTTAAATGAACATGAAAAGCGTAAATTCTCAAAACACCTTCTTTCTAATCTGCAAAATGCCGATTTAGAAAACTTACCCCAAAAAATAGATGTGATTGCTTTTCGACCAGATTATAAACAAAGCTTTAAAACCGTTAAGTCAAAATTGGTCTCCATTGCTGAGAACAATGAAGTGCCCATTGAGATATTTGCTTCAAAAAAATACATTCATGACTTTTTGAGTTGGTATTGGAGCGACAATAAAGGCAACAATCCTAAATTACTGGTTGGTTGGAGAGGGATGTTAGCCTTATCCACATTGTCATCACTAGAGCTGTAATTACACATAATGATTAAATGCTGGCTTTACACAGTAAAGTCGGTATTTCCCTCTCCTCACAAATTCAGTACTACCTTTATCTCACTTTAATAAACGATTAATTGTGCAAGTCGAAGCTAAAGGCGTGGAAGGGTTTCAGGAGAAATTTTTTGGCTAAGGTAACTCTAATCGATTTGAAGAGCTTCAAATTTATCTTAAAGAAAAGGTAACTATTCAGCACTCTGAAAGTTAAATGAACAAAATACCTGCACTCAACTCACTATTTTTCACGATCATTTGACCGATCTAACCATCATGTCATGCTGTTGATATCATTCATTGAGTTGTAGCTTATTTTGAAAGTTAGTGGCATTGATATTGATGCAACCATTGCATATGTCAGACAGCAATTAGAAACTGATAAAACAGTGACC
>NZ_JAFEUN010000052.1 GCF_016900895.1 Parashewanella hymeniacidonis | reverse complement strand
ATAGCAGGCTGGGAAACGATTTGGGAAGGTTGGGATACCCTTCAATCTTATGTCGTTGGATATAGGATGGCGAAAGAAATGCTAGCTGACGGAGAAATGCTCTGAGATCTGATCAAGAGACAGTCATTAAGCTGTTATTCGATAGCCGATACGATCTCATTTGCTTTTTGATGTAAGATTTCAACGAGCTCATCAGTCGAGTCTTCTGGTATCCATCCAGATAACGCAATTGAGCTGTATACTGGAGTTCCAACGTTCACTGCAATAGTGTAAGTTTTACTGTTTTTGAGCTTTTTATTGGTCGTTTCCACTCGTGTAAATTTATTTCGTCTGATTTCTTCGATTTTATCCATTAATGACGCAAAACAGTCATCAAAACCCTCAATTGTTTTTCCTTTATACAGGTGAACAATTTCATCATCAGATAACTGGGAAAGTAACGATAGTCCAACACCACTTAACGTCGCAGGATAATAACTCATTCGCCCTATCGCATCCATTGAATCCATCCCTGGGAGTGCGTGATATAGATAAGTTACTTTATTTTGCCAAAGAACGCCCATTGCAACGATAAGCCCGAAATCTTTTAATGACTCGAGTGGTTTAATGGCATTTTGAATAAATCCTGCGCCATACAAACTTTGTGCAGCAAGTACATGCATGCCTGGGCCAGATGTATATTTTCTGTCGCTGGTTTGTCTGACTAAACCGAGATAGGCGAGCGTCCGTAGCATGCGGTTTACTTTAGTAATATCCAATTCAAGTAACCGAGAAAGTTCACGACCTGCAATGGGTTCATTACTCGACGCCACACCTTGTAAAACTTCGATACCATGTATCAAGCTTTGATTAAGCTGACTACCAAAGCGGCTCAGTTTCTCATTATTGATGATTGATGGTGTTGTTTGCGTCAAAATTTTGTAGCCTTAAATACAATTAAAGAAATTAATAATATCACTACAATGCCTAGACGAGTCAATATTTTCAATAAAATATATCCATATAAGTCTGTTTTAATAGCATTTAATGTTTTTAATTGCGTAAAAACACATACAATAAATTTAAACGTATAAATATTAAATATCTATAATAGACACATAAACACGTATATGTAATACTCGACGTAAAAATATGCCTATCAATAACTATCAGATACAGATAATTAGGCTACTACCTCAACCCTATACTTAAAATAAGAGGTCTAAGTGAATAATTTCGACTACTTAATTGCTGCGATATTCGTGGTGTTCGTTATTTCGTTAGGAATGGCACTTTCGCGAAACGGCAAAAATATGAAAGACTTTTTCGCTGGTGGTGGAAATGTACCATGGTGGATAAGTGGTCTCTCTCTCTTTATGAGTTTCTTTTCAGTGGGAACGTTTGTTGTTTGGGGTGCTATCGCCTACTCTGAAGGTTTTGTATCAATTACGATTCAAGCAACAATGGCATTATCAGGTGCTTTCGTTGCTTTTTTAATTGGCCCTGCATGGAATAAAACCGGTTGCCTTACTGTTGCTGAATATTTACAAAAACGCCTCAATGTAAAAGCTCAAAAAATCTATTCTTTTATTTTTATCCTTGTCAGCTTATTTACCACAGGCGCTTTTCTCTATCCTGTAGGAAAAATTATTGAAATCTCTACTGGGCTTCCGTTAGAAACTGCGATTTTGATACTTGGATTATTAATTATCGCTTACACAGCTGTTGGCGGTCTGTGGGCCGTGTTAGTTACAGATGTTTTGCAATTCGTAGTGTTAACAGCAGCAGTCTTACTCGTTATCCCTCTGTCATTCGAATACATTGGTGGTGTTAGTCAATTTTTTGATAAACTTCCTCAAGGTTTTACCGAGTTACATAACGAAAGATACGATTTACTCTTTCTTTTTGGTTTCTTCATATATAACACTGTATTCATAGGTGGTAACTGGGCATACGTTCAACGTTATACCAGTGTTCGCTCGCCCTCTTCGGCTAAAAAAGTCGGCTTAACCTTCTTCTCATTATATTTAATTGCTCCAATCATTTGGATGATACCTCCTATGATTTATAGAATCGTAAATCCTGATGTGGCTGGTACTAACCCGGAAGATGCCTACTTATTAATGAGTAAGGAAGTATTACCTAATGGTTTACTTGGACTCATATTAGGTGCAATGGTATTTGCTACCGCAAGCTCTGTTAATACCACAATTAATATTGTTGCAGGTGTTCTAACTAATGATATTTTTAAGAGTTTTAGGCCAAATACCTCTCAAAAGAGTCTGGTAAAAATCGCTCGAATTTCAACGGTTTTGTTCGGTCTTGTATCAATTGTTGTCGCACTTTCAATTAAGAGTTTTGGCGGAATTGTTGAAACGGTTTTGAGTGTTGCAGCATTAACCGGCGTTCCGATCTACTTACCTCCTATTTGGTCATTATTTTCTAAACGCCAAAATGCATTTTCAATCTTGTTCACCACCTTTGCGAGTCTGGGAATCAATATCTTCCTCAAGTTTGTGGCACCTTCACTCATTGACTTCTCACTCAGTCGAGGAGAAGAAATGATCATTGGAGTATTGATACCTATCTTGTTGTTAATTTTATTTGAGTTCATTTTGAAGAAAGAGAACAAATTGGTTGTAAAAAAGGATGCTGAAGAAGCACTAATAGAGACCCAATCAACTTACGGTAAGAAAGTTATTTTTGTCGGCGTGTTAGGAATTGGCCTATTACTTATAGGATTAGGTCTGTTAGGCGAGAAAGCGACGGGTTTAACAATAGGTACTGGCGGTTTTATAGTACTCATTGCCATTTCAGGATTCCTGAAACTGATTAGTGAAGATAAAAAATTAAAAACAAAACAAGTTTAGTAGGAAAATAGAAATGTTAAGAGTCGAACATGAACCGCTCGTTCGCAGCAATAATCACGTCCAACTACAAAATGATGTAGTCATTATTGGTGGTGGCATGGCCGGTGTATGTGCTGCAATCAGTGCTGCGCGTCACGGGAAAAAAATAACCCTAATTCAAGACCGCCCTGTATTAGGCGGAAATGCATCCAGCGAAGTTCGAGTTTGGATTCTGGGGGCAACAAGTCATTTGGGAAATAATAACCGTTGGTCTCGTGAAGGCGGGATCATCGATGAGCTTTTGATTGAAAACTTATTTCGTAACCGTGAAGGTAATGCTCATATTTTCGATTCAATTTTACTTGATAAAGTATTAGCCGAAAAAAACATTACACTGCTTTTAAATACTGCGGTATACGACATTGAAAAATCCTCCTCTTCAACAATCTCAGCGGTAAAAGCTTTCTGCTCACAAAACAGCACGGATTATACAATTGAAGGGAGAATATTCACAGATGCATCGGGTGACGGTCTCGTTGCATTCAAAGCTGGCGCACCATTTGTGATTGGCGAAGAAGCACAATGTGAATTTGGTGAAAAACTTGCTTCTGTAGAGTCAAAAACAGATTTATTGGGTCACACTCTTTTCTTTTATAGTAAAGATGCGGGTAAACCCGTTGAATATACGTTACCTGATTTCGCCAAAAACACACAAATCTCTCAGGAACGATTAAATCGAGTTAAAAAAGGTGAAGATGGTGTAAAACTGTGGTGGATTGAACATGGCGGTTTAAAAGATACCATTCATGAAACAGAAGAAATTAAATACGATTTATGGTCGATAGTTTATACCATCTGGGATCACATTAAAAACAGCGGTAAATTTAAGGACGTTGAAAACCTAACACTTGAATGGGTTGGTACTATTCCGGGTAAACGTGAGAGTAGGCGCTTTTTAGGTCATTACATGATGACCCAACAAGATATAGTTGATCAAAATCAATTCGAAGATGCGATATCATTCGGTGGCTGGTCCATAGATCATCATCCGAGTGCTGGTGTATTTACTGATGCAGCGCCTTGTCGTCAATTCCACTCCAAAGGTATATTCCAGATCCCGTTACGCTGTTTCATTCCACAAAAAATGGACAACCTTTTACTTGCAGGCCGAATCATCAGTGCAACTCATATTGCCTATGGTTCAACTCGAGTAATGGCAACAACAGCACATGGTGGTCAAGCTATGGGTGCAGCTGCATCATATTGCATTGATAACAACTTATCGATAAATGACTTATTAGATCAGCAACATTATTCAGCCATACAACAAATGTTATTAAAAGATGGTCACTTTCTTCCTCACCTGCCTCATGAGGAATGCAATAACCTTCTCTCATCAGCTGAAATTCTATCGTCTTCTCAGTTAAAGTTAAAACAATTGAATTTTGATAACGATTATCAACTCCTCAATACCTCAGCAGCCCAAATTTTACCACTCGAAGCAAATACGAAATATCAATTTTCTGTACCTATAAATGTTATTTCATCAACAAAACTTCAAGTAGAGCTGAGAGTGAGTGATAAACATTTTAACTTCACCCCAAATAAAACAATCGAAATACAATCCTTTGAGTTGTCTCTAGGTAAGCAGGTTTTAGAGGTACAATTTGAAAACACGATAGATTCAAGTCAATATGGATTTATATGTTTCATGCAAAATGACAAAGTTAAAATCGGTTACAGTAAAGAGCGCATTACAGGCATTGTGACTGCTTTCAATGGTACCAATGAGGCTGTTTCAAATAATGGTCGTCAAGAAGTTGATCAAAACATAGGTATAGATAGTTTTGAGTTCTGGTGTCCCGCTCGTCGACCTGAAGGTCAGAATTTTGCATTTACCATTTCTCCCGCTTTAGAGATAAGTAAACAGCTGAATATCTATAATGGATACAATCGGCCATTTTTAGGTACTAATGCTTGGATTGCGTCGCAATGTGATGACACACCAACACTGGAAGTTAAATGGCCAGAAGAACAAGAGATTACCGAGATCATTCTTCATTTTGATAATGATTTTGATCACCCTCTTGAATCTACATTAATGACCCATCCTGAGAAGAAAATGCCTTTTTGTATTGAAAAATACAAAATTTTTGATGATAAAAACAATCTCTTAAAAACAGTTACAAATAACTATCAAACAGTGAATAAATTGATGTTTACGACCAAGATAAGGACTGCATCACTAAGATTTGAATTAGAAAACCCTTCAGGGACAGTACCTGCAGCACTTTTCGAATTAATTATTAAATAATGTTTTAAGAGCTCCAATTTGGAGCTCTTTTTATTTGTAACGTCCCTCTGTCATTAAGTTGTAAAGAATAAGTAAATTACCCGTTGACTAATATCTATATTAGATATAACTTAGGTTTGTTTGGCAGTAATAATAATTAACCCTACAAAAGGAAACTTGCATGCAGACCGAAAGGAATGCAGGAGAATAATATGGCAAACGGACATCTTCCAAAAATAAATAAGCTTACTCGTACCCTTCTTAAATTAGGTCTTGTTTCTGTTGTATCGGTAACAACACTTGCTCCAGCTCTTGCAGCTGAAGAAAATAAAAAAGAAGAGAGTGTTGAATCTATCCAGGTAACTGGTATTCGCTCACAGCTTACAAAAGCTGTTGCAACTAAAAAAGAAAGTAATCAATTTGTTGATGCCATTTCTGCTGATGAGTTAGGTAAGCTACCTGACGCTAACGTAGCAGAATCACTTCAACGTGTTTCAGGCGTTCAGCTTGAACGTGGTATTGGTGAAGGCAGCACGATATCAATTCGTGGTTTAACACAAAATGTTATTTTAATTAATGGCAGACAAGTAGTAACAGCCGGTGGGCGGGGCGATAAAGGCCCTGATACACTAGAGTCATCAAGTTATAGTCTTCTATCATTAATTCCATCGAGTTTAGTTTCAACGCTCGAAGTTTCAAAACTTTCAAGTGCCAGTGAAATCGAAGGAGCACTGGGCGGCGTCGTCAACATTCAGACTCGCAAGCCACTCGATAATTCAGGTCAGAAGTTTATCAGCAGTTTAACAGGTGCTCATGGTGAGTTATCTGGTGATACTGGTTATGAGTGGTCTGGTTATTACTCTAATACTTTCGCCGATGATACATTAGGCTTCCAAGTTGCCGCATCAACTTCAAGTCGTGAATTCCAAGAAGATGGTTTAAATACATTTTCTGGCTATCAATTTGATAATGTAGACACAACTAATGATGACAAAGAAACATTAGTTAACCGTGATATGCGTTTTTGGCAAATAAATGATGACCGTAAAAAAGTCGGTTTAAACGCCATGCTGCAGTGGGCACCAAACGAAGACACTGAGTTTTATGTTGATTCGTTCTATTCTAAAGTAGATTCCGATCGTGAAAGATATTGGACTGGTTTCTGGAACTGTTGTGGTTATGAAAACGCAACG
This sequence comes from Parashewanella hymeniacidonis, assembly GCF_016900895.1. Classification (GTDB taxonomy): domain Bacteria; phylum Pseudomonadota; class Gammaproteobacteria; order Enterobacterales; family Shewanellaceae; genus Parashewanella; species Parashewanella hymeniacidonis. Next base: position 26,411 of record NZ_JAFEUN010000052.1, on the reverse strand, counting down.
ATTTCTCCAAATGGCGTCCTTACAAAAGCCACGGTTAACCGACCAGTACAAACGAATACTGAATTTGCTGATGCTTACTCGGAGTTTTTAAGCACAGCAATTGGTGGTAAATGGTTTATTGATGATTGGACAGTATCAGCTGAGTTTTCAACTACCTCTTCAGAATCTCGCTCTATTCAAGATTTCGTCCGCTTTCAAACCGCTGAAAAAGTTAAAGTAACTTATGACCTAACTGCAGGCAATGACGTTCCTTACCTGGACTTCGGCACTGCAAATTTAAATAATATTAACGAGCTAAATTTAACAATATTATTTGATAATACGGTAGAAAAAGAAACCACGGATTCGGCGTTTAGATTTGATGTTCGTCGTGAGTTAGATGGTGATTTTCTGAGAGCAGTTGAATTTGGTGCTCGCACTAATTCTACTGAAACAGATAACCGCTCAATCAACCGAGATATTCGTCCAGCTTTTGCGTTAAATTCACTTCCAACAATAAGCTCAACCTATAGCAATGGTAGCTTTTTCTCAGGTGATGGTCCAAGCTTCAATAATCAATACCTAGTAGCAGACAAGTCTGTTTGGACTGGTTGTGAAACCTTAATGTCAGCATACAATGCAGATCAAAAAGCAGAATGTATGCAAGGCTTCGATCCTAGTCGCTCTTCATATATTCAAGAAGACATTACTGCACTATACGTTCAAGCTGACTATGAAACAGAAATCGGTGAAAAGTATCTTTCAGGTAATTTCGGTGTTCGTTATGTGAAACGTGATGTTCAATCAGATGGTTTTATCTTCAACGAAGTAACTGATACGTTGACTCCAATTACTACAAAGGATTCAAACTCTGAAATTTTACCTTCTGCAGTAGCTAAGTTAGAGTGGAATGATGAATTAGTATACCGTTTTGGTTACGCTAGAGTATTGAGTTTCCCGAATACTGGTGATTTATCAAACGGCATATTATTGCGTAATAACAACACGGCTACTGGTGGTAACGCTAATCTAAATCCATTTTTAATTAATCAAATTGACCTCTCTGCAGAGTGGTATTTTGACGAATCATCTATTCTATCAGCAGGTTTCTTCTATAAAGACGTTGAGTCATTTATCGTTGACACTAATAAACCCGTTGATATCGGTGGTGAATCGTACAGTTTGGCTCAAAAAATCAATGGTGATGGCGGTAAAATTAAAGGTGTCGAACTTTTATACCAACAACCGTTTACGTTCTTACCTAGCTTCTTAGAAGACACGGGGGTTATGGCGACCTATTCATATATTAATAGTACTACGCCATTTGAAGATAACAACGGTAACGACTTACCAATTCCAGGATTATCAGAAAATAATATTAACTTAGTGCTTTACTATGAAGTTGATGATTTCGGAATGCGTTTAGCTTACAACTGGCGTGATGAATATCTTGCAGGTTTAGCGGATCAAAACTCTGGTGTTTATTTCAAAGGTTATTCTGACTTAGCAGCTACAGCCAATTGGAAGATATCAGATAATATGAGCATGAATTTTGAAGCAATAAACTTACTTGATACTCGCCAAAAGCAATACAACAGTTTCTCAGAAGCAATACAACGTAATGTTGAATTCGGAAGAAGCTATAAGGTTACGTTCTCTTTGAACTTTTAAGCCTGTAATAAGGGTGCGTAAATGCACCCTTTTTTTTATTTTCCTAAGTTTGTTTGTTGATCACCTTGTGTATACACCCAATCATTATCTTTCACCGGTAAATGACAGCCGTAGCAGTTATTAAAACCGCTTCCTTTCCAATTTGTTGTCGTTGATTTCATTGGGCTCTCATTTGTAAATAATGCCCACCCCCAACCTTCTCCCCAAGCTTTGTTGTTTTTAAATGTGTTTTTGGAATCTTTAACCATAACAAAAGTCACTTTAGGATTGGTTGCGAAATACCCCTTACCCGTGGTAAATGATTTATTAGTCGTACCAAAAACTCTTTTGACTAAAACAGTTCCATCTTTGAACTTTCCAGTCTTACGGAAAAAATCAAGAAACTGTTTTTGAATGTAAACTTGGTGTGCATCGAATGCTTGATGGTCTTTCGCATCTTGGACAAAGTAAGCACCAAGGTGACTCCATGTATCTTCGACATTTTTAGGATTTGAAATGTTACCATGAGCATCCACATAAGGGCTTAATTCTTGTGCTGCTATATGCGTAGAGAATAGTAACAATGCAGAGCTAACGAGAAGGTGTGAAAATGCAATCTGTTTAGACATAGCTTTTCCTTAACGAAAGTAAATATTATTCACTTCAAAATCGTAATACGAAAAGTATAGCTATGAAAAACAAATCTTGGATTAAAAAGAGCTACCTTATGTAGCTCTCAAATTAGACGATTACCACATTAAATCATCTGGAATGACATAATCTGCATATAAATCATCTTCTTCAACAACCTCAATATCTTCATTCTTTGTCGCTAAATACCCACACCATTGTGGAACTAATAAGTTGACTCGTTCAGCTAGCTTAAACGGTACAATAAATGTTTTGTCTTCGTGACGGACAATACCAAGCTTTGCATTGAGCAATTGCTTTTGTAATTCCTCGTTTATATAAACAGAATGTACTTTGTTCGCTAATGTATAGTTAAACTTAATTTCAGCGTCATTAGGAACAGAAATAGCTCGCCTGTTAAACTCTGTAATGAGTGAACGAACTTGCCCTTTTTCTGTCGCTTCAGCGAAGCGCTTCTCATTAAGTGCTTTATCTTTCTCAGCCTGTTCAAGTCGTTTTTGCTCAATTTCACGTTTTAAATCCGCTGAACCGTCATCAATTTTTTGTTTACGGTCACGACGCTTTTTAGTTTTAATATCGCGAACTTTCTGTTTACTTGCTAAACCAGCTTTTAAAAGCTGTTCTTGTAATGCATTTGCCATTGCTTCTTTCTCTCTAACTTTAACGCTCTAACTCGGCATTAATTTACTTAATTCTGCTAGCGCAACATTTGCCCCACCAAGAGACCAACCTCCATCTACAGGAATGACCGTACCTGTGACATAAGATGAGTATTCTGAGGCTAAAAAGAGTGCACAATTTGCGATATCATCTTTTTGACCATTTCGTCCTAATGGTACGCTTTTCGCCACATGCTTTTGAATTTGTTCACTAGGTGCTAAGCGGTTAAAACCCTCAGTACCTTCAATTGGGCCAGGTACAATTGAATTTATTCGAATACCTTCTCTGCCCCATTCTAATGCTAATGTACGCGTGAGCATATCAACACCTGCTTTCGCAGCACAAACGTGTGATTGCATTGGCATTGCAAGATAAGCTTGAGGAGCAGAGATTTGAATAATACTACCATGACCTCGGTGCATTATCGGATAAGCTTGCTTCAACACATGAAAACTACCGAGCAAATCAATATCCATAACTGACTTAAAGCCATTCTCACTGAGATCTTTAGCAAAGGCAGGGAAATTTCCTGCTGCACCGCTAACAAGTATATCGATCGTTGTTAACTTATCGGCAATGATGCTAAAACCTGCTTGGACTGCAGCCAAGTCTCTGACATCAAAGCTCACGCCAAAATGAGCTCCTGATGAATTGACTTTGGCGAGTTCAGCGACCGCAGCATCAATTTTTTCTTGATTTCTACTTGCGACAACAACATTTGCACCAGATTTAGCAAAGCTCAGTGCGATACCCAAATTAATGCCTGAAGTACCGCCAACTACTACAACATTTTTATCTTCGAAATTGAACATTGTTGTCTCCATCATGATTCATCGTGATACTAATTAATTGAGTGATAAATATCTTCAAGTGCTTTAAGTGGGTTTTCTGCTTTAGTTATCGGTCGACCAATTACTAAATGATCTGCACCAGCAGCGACGGCCTTTTGAGGAGTCATAATTCTGTGTTGATCGCCCGAATCAGTTCCTGCTGGTCTAATACCTGGTGTAACCAATTGAAAACCAGTGCCTAATTCTGCTTTTAGTGCTTTAGCTTCTTGTGCAGAACATACTACACCATCTAACCCTGCTGTCTTTGCTAGATTCGCTAGATGAACCACTTGTTCATCTGCTGTTTTGTTTACACCTATTAGCGGTAGTTCATCGTCAGACATAGAGGTAAGTACCGTAACCGCAACCAGTAAAGGTGCATCATTACCGTAAGGCGCTAACGCCGCTCTTGCAGCTTCCATCATAGCTTTGCCGCCAGATGCATGAACATTAACCATCCAAACACCTAACTCTGCCGCAGCTCGAACCGCTTTAGCAACTGTATTTGGAATATCGTGGAATTTTAAATCTAAAAATAGCTCGAAACCTTGAGCTTGAATTTCTTTGACTAAATCTGGACCAAATAGAGTGAACATCTCTTTGCCCACTTTTAAACGACACATTTCAGGGTTTAACTGACTCACTAATGCTAATGCATCAGCTTTATTATCATAATCTAAGGCAACTACAACTTTGTTGGTCATTATTATTCTCTTAGTAATCTATTTGTAGGGGGTTATTTTTTATTCACCATCCAAACCACGGATACGTTTGATTTTGCCCCAACACTTACATGATGGGCAATGCCAATACAGTGTATGTGAAGGAAAACCACATTGCTGGCAACGATAACTTGGACGGTAACGTATTTGCTGCTCAACTAACTTTTCTAACATGGTTAAACTTTGCTTAGCATCACCTTCCTCAGCCTGCTGTACATGAATGTGCATTAATTGCTTAAAGCCTTTCATTGTTGGGTGAGTATAAAGGGAGTCCAGTAATAATTGTTCAGCCTCATTGAGCTTTTCTTGTTCTTGGAGCAGAGTAACCAGTGCGATAGTTACAGAGGCTCCTGCACCTTTAGAAAGCGCCTCTTGCAAAAAGATCTTATAAGCTTTTAAATCGTCATTCTGCTTGAACGTTTCAAGTGCAACATCGAGTGAATCAGCAACCAGTTCAATGTCTGCATCCCATAGAACGTATAGAAACTTTTTAAAACTGCTGTAATCACCATCTGCACTGGATATTTTTATTAATTCCAATACGGCTCGACCACAATGATGGTCGTATTTTAGGGCCTGTTTTAACAACTTCACTCGAGTTGCAGGTTCTTTCGATTCAAGGCTAAGTTGGCAATAATAATGTGCTAGAACAGAAAGTTGAGCTTTTCTTTTCTCCTTAGACATACCTTTGATGACATTGATGGCCTTCCGCCACTCTTTAGTTGTCTGATATAAACTAATGAGAAAAGTTTCTGCTTCATCAGTGTCTTCTGCTTGTTCTATTAAACTCACAAGAATATCTTCAGCACGGTCATAAAATCCCGCCGCAAGATAATCTTTGGCAAGCGCAAGCATTGCAAGTTCGAGTAAATCAGTACTTAAGCTTGAACGCTCGATGAGCCCTTGATGAATTTTAATCGCACGATCAACTTCACCTCTGGTTCTAAATAATGCGCCAAGAGAAAGATGAGTATCAATATTACTGCTATCTTCATCCAAAGAATTAACTAATAAATCAACTGCTTTGTCTGATTCATTAGAAAGGATAAAGTTTAAACCTGTAAAATAATCTTTATTTATCGTTTTTTGTTTTTTTTGCTGCTGATGACGCATACTCCTTCTTCCCATATACCAACCATAACTGGCAGCAATAGGCAGCAGCAAGAACAAAACTTCTAACATATTATGTTTCGTCTTTTGTTGAAGTTACTTCTTCGAGTGAAGCTAATTTTTTGTTAGCACGGCGTAAAGTGACTCTCAGTTTTAATATTTGGTACCCAGCAAATAACCAACTGATGGTGAAACCTAATAAGAAAACAACCGCCAGTACCATAGGTAACTTGTATTCGCCTTTAGCGATAAAATAACTGATGGTGACCGTTTGTTCATTTTGAGCACCAAAAATTAATGCCAAAATAAAGCACAATGCAACAACAACTGTTATAAAAAATGATTTCACCTGTATCTCCGTGTTTGAAGTTGCTGGCTTTAGGATTAATTCACTTTCTGGTGCCCACAATCAGTTCACTACTTCATCTTCCTTCCAATTACATAGCATTGACTTAAAGCTCATGCTTTGCCTTGGATAGTGCGATATTGGAACACCCTAATGATTTAAAAACTTATCGACAGCGATTTACTGTGATCAACCTTAATATAAGATTATCTTTGAAAATATAAAATCATGCTAGTCAAAAGCCTGTTTTTAGACATAAAAAAACCTCCAACTGGAGGCTTTTTAATTAAAACGTTTTATATGTTGACTGCGTCAACACGTTCGCGCAGCTCTTTGCCAGGCTTGAAATGTGGCACATACTTGCCATCCAGTTCAACTGAAGTACCAGTTTTTGGGTTACGACCAGTACGAGGCGCACGAAAGTGAAGTGAAAAACTGCCAAATCCACGGATTTCGATACGATCTCCGCCTTCTAATGTATCAGCCATCTGCTCTAACATTTCTTTGACGGCATTTTCAACTTCTTTCGCCGAAAGCAGAGACTGCCTGCTGGCGAGTTTAATGATTAGTTCGGATTTTGTCATCCTAGCTATCCTCTTTTATCAAGCCAAACAACGTTAAGGGGAGCATTACTACTCCCCTTAAGCAATTTACTTACGAGCAGCTTTAAACGCTTCTGCCATTGCATTACTCATAACAGCATCATCTTGCTTGTTAACAGTCGCAAGTGCTTCTTTCTCTTCAGCTTCATCTTTCGCTTTGATAGATAGGCTGATAGAGCGGTTCTTACGATCAACGCCCATGAACTTAGATTCAACAGCATCGCCTACTGAGAATTCAGTTGATGCGTCTTCAATACGGTCACGAGAGATGTCAGAAACACGGATGTAACCTTCAACAGACTCAGCCAATTCAACTGTAACACCTTTAGCGTCAACTGCAGATACAGTACCATTAACAATAGTACCTTTCTTCTTGTCAGCCAAGTATGCATTGAATGGATCGTCTTCAGTTTGCTTAACGCCTAAGCTGATACGCTCACGCTCTGGGTCAACTGAAAGTACAACTGCGTTGATTTCGTCACCTTTCTTGTATTCAGATACAGCTTCTTCGCCTGTACCAGTCCAAGAAATGTCAGATAAGTGAACAAGACCGTCGATGCCACCGTCAAGACCAATGAAGATACCGAAGTCAGTGATAGATTTGATCTTACCGCTAACTTTGTCACCTTTTTGGTATTTTGAAGCGAAGTCATCCCATGGGTTAGTCTTACATTGCTTAAGACCAAGTGAGATACGACGACGTTCTTCATCGATGTCAAGAACAAGAACTTCAACTTCATCACCCAAGTTAACAACTTTAGATGGGTGGATGTTCTTGTTAGTCCAATCCATTTCAGAAACGTGAACAAGACCTTCAACGCCTTCTTCGATTTCAACGAAACAACCGTAGTCAGTTAGGTTAGTTACGCGACCAGTTAAACGAGTGTTCTCTGGGTAACGGTTGCTGATTTCTAACCATGGATCTTCGCCAAGTTGCTTAAGACCTAGTGATACACGAGTACGCTCGCGGTCATACTTAAGAACTTTAACGTTGATCTCGTCACCAACATTAACGATTTCTGATGGATGTTTAACACGCTTCCAAGCCATGTCAGTGATGTGTAATAGACCATCAACACCACCAAGATCAACGAATGCACCGTAATCAGTAAGGTTCTTAACGATACCTTTAACAGCTTGACCTTCTTGAAGGTTCTCAAGAAGAGCATCACGCTCTGCACTGCTTTCAGATTCGATAACAGCACGACGAGAAACAACAACGTTGTTGCGCTTCTGATCTAGCTTGATAACTTTAAATTCTAGTTCTTTGTTTTCTAGGTGAGCAGTGTCACGAACTGGACGAACGTCAACTAGAGAACCTGGTAAGAATGCACGGATACCGTTTAATTCAACAGTGAAACCGCCTTTAACTTTACCATTGATAACACCGATAACAGTTTCAGCGTCTTCGTATGCTTTTTCAAGAACAATCCATGCTTCATGACGTTTAGCTTTTTCACGAGACAATTGAGTCTCACCAAAGCCGTCTTCAACAGAGTCAAGAGCAACATCTACGTCATCACCAACTGCGATTTCAAGTTCGCCTGCAGCGTTCTTGAATTGTTCAGCTGGGATTGGAGATTCAGATTTCAAACCTGCGTCAACAAGAACCATACCGTTTTCGATAGCTACTACAGTACCACGTACAATAGAGCCTGGGCGGAATTCAAGTTGTTCTAGGGATTGTTCAAACAGATCAGCAAAAGATTCAGTCATTTTAAATTTACTTTTAAGTAATAAACCATGCTAGTCCTTAACATGGAGTCAGTTAATATCATTCACATCATCCTTGATATGAAGTCTTACCAAAATAAACAGAATTATCTATTTTGATAAATGCTTTTCAATGTGCTGTGAAACAATTTCAAGCACGTTATCTATATTAATACCCGTTGTATCAACAACTAAGGCATCATCAGCTGGTTTAAGTGGAGCAACAGCACGATTCATATCGCGGTCGTCCCGCTCTTTTATCTCAGCCAAAAGACGGTCGATTTTAACATCGAAGCCTTTGTCCCGCAACTGATTATAGCGACGTTCAGCTCTTTCTTCAGCCGATGCGGTTAAGAAAATTTTAACTGGCGCCTCCGGGAATACAACGGTTCCCATATCTCGACCATCTGCAATCAAACCAGGTTCAGTTTGAAATGCACGTTGTCTCCTTAAAAGTGCTTCTCGCACTCTTGGAAATGCCGCAATCTTTGAAGCAGCATTCGAACATTCTTGTGTTCTAATATCATTAGTGACTGATTCACCTTCTAACACTACTTTAATCGCATCACCGTCGTTGCCCGCTAAAAACTGAACATCAAGATGAGCGGCTAATAAACTGATAGCTTCTTCATTATCAAGTTCGACGTTATGATGAAGTGACGCCAATGCTAGAACTCGATAAATAGCACCACTATCTAATAATTGCCAGCCAAGCTTTTTAGCTAACAAATGACAAATAGTACCTTTACCTGCCCCACTTGGCCCGTCAATCGTAACTACAGGAGTCCGTTCAGACATAAATCCTCCAAAAGAATACATCATTCATGATAGTTAATTCTTAACATAGAACTAGATTTAGAAAATTTAGTTTAGTTCAAAAAAATACCCACGAAATTAAGCGCAGGCATTTTACATGATCATTCTTATAAAATCAGAAGATTTTAATAAAACAGCGTGTTATGTCACTGATTGTAGATTAATCACCATTTTTCACTAGCGTTTTCAATTCAGAAAAATATGTTGGAAATGTTTTCACAGTACAATCTGGGTCATTAATAGTTACACCTACACGATCAAAAGCTACTAATGAAAAGCACATAGCAATACGGTGATCATTATAAGTATCGATTTCTGCGTGCGTTATCTCTTTAGGTGCTGTAACTTCTATAAAGTCATAACCTTCAACGACTTTTGCACCGACTTTCTGCAGCTCAGTAGCCATTGCCGCTAATCGGTCAGTTTCTTTAATACGCCAGTTGTAAATATTACGGATTTTTGTCGTGCCTTTGGCAAATAATGCAGCCGTTGCAATCGTCATTGCAGCGTCAGGAATATGGTTGGCATCAAAGTCTACTGCTTTAAGCTCACCTTTCGAAGCTTTAATGTAATCTCTACCCCATTCGATTTTTGCGCCCATATCCTCAAGTACGTGTGCAAAACCAGTATCGCCTTGAATACTGTCTTTACCAACGCCCGTTACCTTAACGGTACCACCTTGAATTGCCCCAGCAGCTAAAAAATATGATGCCGAAGATGCATCACCTTCAACAAAAAACTCACGAGGTGATTGATAGGATTGACCACCTTTGATAATGAAGCGCTGATAACTTTCGTTTTCAACTTCAATTCCAAAACGAGCCATTAAGGCTAAGGTGATATCGATATAAGGTTTAGAAACTAATTCATCAATCACGTTAATAGTGATATCAGATTTAGCCATTGGTGCGGTCATCAACAAAGCCGTAAGGAATTGGCTAGATAAAGAACCAGAAATATTTACTTCGCCACCGTTTAATCCATCAGCTTCAATTTTTATTGGTGGATAGCCCTCATTTTTCAAATACTCAACTTGCGCCCCTAGTGGCAACAAAGCATCAACCAAATCTTTAATTGGACGCTCTTCCATCCTTGGTTCGCCGGTTAACACAAATTCGCCTTTACCTAACGTCAAAGCTGCACAGAGTGGTCGCATTGCTGTGCCAGCATTGCCAAGGTATAACTCTTGCGCATTTTCTGCGCTTAAACTCTTACCCAAGCCTTGAACTTCACAAACAGTATTGTTGTCGCTCAAATGGTAATTCACACCTAATTGCTTAAGTGCACGCAGCATATATCGAATATCATCTGAATCTAGTAAATTAGTAAGCTTAGTTGTGCCTTCAGCTAAAGCGGCTAAAAGAAGCGCACGATTAGAAATACTTTTAGAGCCAGGAATGTTGATCTCACCATTTACTTTGGTGATTTGATCTAACTTAAGTTGTTTCATATTCGATAATGTTTGTTAGATTAGAAACAGGAGAGCTTAAGAATCACCTATGTATTCTATAGGTGCAAGTGATTTGTAAACAATCAAGCACAATCTTTAGCCAGTCAGTTGTATTAATTATCTAATCGACAATAGAAGACCATCTATTAGCAAAAGATCGTATATGTTAAGCTTAGTGTAAATATGCACAATAAAAATATAGGTAACATTAAAGATGTTTGAAAACCTTAGCCCTTTACCTGCTGATTCCATTCTTGGATTACTCAACCAATATCGACAAGATCCTAACCCTTCCAAAGTTGATTTAGGTGTCGGTGTTTATAAAGATCCTCAAGGTCATACGCCAATTCTTGAATGTGTGAAAACGGCTGAAGCACATCGCCTTAAGACTGAAGAAACTAAAGTTTATATTGGTCCAACGGGATCACAAGATTTCAATAGCTTAATCACTGAACTTAATTTTGGTGCAGATCATCAAGTCATTGATTCAAACCGTGTACGTACTGTTTCCACTCCTGGTGGTACTGGCGCTTTACGTGTAGCAGCAGACTTCATCACCCGCTGTAAAAAAAATGCAGTGATTTGGGTAAGTGACCCAACTTGGGCAAACCATACAGGTTTATTTGAAACTGCGGGTTTAACCGTTAAAGTTTATCCGTATTACGATTACGACAACAAAACGCTCAAGTTCAATGAAATGATTGAATGCCTAAAGCAAGTCAGTAAAGATGACTTTGTGCTTTTACACGCATGTTGCCATAACCCTAGTGGTATGGACTTGACTAAAGCCCAATGGGATCAAGTTGTCGCACTAACGAGAGACGTTGGCTTTACTCCACTTATTGATATGGCCTACCAAGGCTTCGGTATTAATGAAGTTGAAGATGCATACGGTGTGCGTAAAATGGCTGCAGCTGTTGAAAATATGATTTTATGCAGCTCATGTTCTAAAAACTTTGGCTTATATCGTGAACGTATCGGTTCATGTTCCATTATTAGTAAAAATACTGCACAAGCTGATATCGCATTTTCTGTTTTACTCTATGTTGTACGTTGTTTATATTCAATGCCACCTGCACATGGTGCGGCTATTGTAGAAACGATTCTTGGCTCGTCTGAACTTAACCAACAATGGCTAGATGAATTAAAAGTGATGCGTGACCGTATCAACGGTAATCGTAAAATTTTAGTTGATGCATTACATGCTAAGCAAAGTGACCGTGATTTTAGCTTTATAGCCAATCAAAAAGGTATGTTTTCTTTCTTAGGTGTAAATCAAGCTCAAGTTACTCAATTAAAAGATGAGTTTAGTATATATATGGTCGACTCGAGTCGTATCAGTATCGCTGGCATCACTGAAGATAATGTCAGTTACATCGCAGATTCAGTAGCAAAAGTTATATAATTCCATTAATGAGAGGCTTTGGCCTCTCAAATTTAATTTAAATCCAGTTTTCCATGTCGAAAGTTGAATTATTACTTACTAAAGATGGTTCACATACGGTTTATAATAATAAACTCGATGAATCATACCATGCATATAACGGTGCCCTGACGGAGTCAGAATTCGTTTATATTGAAAATGGCTTTCGTTATTTTTTAGCCTCGAAGCAAACTCAATCACACACCCTAATTAGAATATTAGAATTCGGTTTTGGCACGGGCTTAAATACAGTCCTAACACTAAAAGAATCCATTCAATCTGGAATTCATATTGACTATGTATCCACTGAGCCTTGTCCTCTCCCATTCGATATCATTGACTCACTTAATCATGGAAAGATATTCAACAATGAACTTAATGTATATTTTTCAAAAATTCATCAAGCTCAGTGGAATACTGAAGAGCAGCTTACATCCAGTTTTCGACTGCATAAAGTAAAGTCAAAGCTAGAAGATTTACCTGAAACGACCTCACCTTTTGATATTATTTTTTATGATGCTTTTGCCCCAAGTAAGCAACCAGATGCATGGCACATCAAAACATTACAAAAGTGTAAGTCCTTGTTGAAAGATGATGGGTTGATTGTGACTTATTGTGCCAATGGTCAATTCAAGAGAGATCTCAAATCTCTTGGCTTTAAGCTCGACCAAATTGAAGGCCCAATGGGTAGAAAAGAGATGACGAGAGCATGGAAACAAAAAACTCTTTAATGACAGAAAGTAATACCTATTACTTACTTGAACACCTCATTAATTTCATGGGCATACTCTTCGACTAACGCACTATTTTGAAAGTCATCGTAAAGCCACATGAAGCCGCCCTTCACAGTATTTGGGCAATTCATTTTCCAATTTTTTAATTGTTCAGCAACTTCTTCGGGATTTTTCGTTGATGAAGATAATCCAGGATAAACTGCAACACCAAAGTCCCACGAACATGGGTCATTTCCAGTTCCGCCGTCATAAGCTTGTAAGTAAACTCTATCAACTGTGCCTGCTTTGTATTGATTAAGCTCTACAACTAAGCTTTTCCAGAACTCTTTTAATGCATATGGAACGATCGTAGTTTTAATTTCAAGATCTGCCAGCATTTTATGAAATGCCACAGATGACTCAAGATCATACTCTGATTCATCATCATTATTGAGTGCTACCAGTGAGGGAAATTTATCTTTCAGTGCTTTAAAATTCTTGTAAAGAATACTTCCTCTTCCTGTACCACAATATGCTTCAGAACAATTTACTAAAGCTTTGATATTCGAATAAGTCGGAGAGCCAGCGGCACTTAAGCCAAATTCGAGCCTTACAATACTGGAATCAGGCTCACTTAGGCTGTTGAGATTACTAGAATAGTTAGGATAAGTTTGGTTTCCTATATAAGCACCATCAGAAATAATAGCAAACTCTTCATTGAAATTTAAGTCACCATTTTCATGTACATGGATAGTCCAGTTGATGAGTGTCCCAAATCCTGATCTTTTTAGCTCAGGTAAAGAGGTTGAAGGTGTTATGTAAATGGGACCACCACCAAAAACTGCAGATGGTTTTTCTTCTTTTTTTAAGAATACATCAGTATCATCGCATCCTGCTAAAGTTACCCATATAAATAAAGAGAACAAACAAGTTTTAACTATAGTTTTCATTATCATTCAAATTAAATTAAAAAATCATATAAAAACTATAGCTAATAATTGAGAATACGTTAAATTATACCCATGATACCTGAAGATGCTCGATTTCAGCGAGAATGCACAGCTTGTTAATCAAGGCGACAGTGTGCGGCAATAGTGAGCTATTGTTAGCACTGGCAACACAGAGTAACACGCTGTGCAACTCGCACTGCGTGGACTTCTCAGCGACAATTCTTCTTTGTTACATTAGCTCGGAAGAATCCCGATATTCCTTCGCTAATGCGCCTCAAAGAATTGGCGCTGAGAAAGTCCTGAAACATGCATCTTCAAGTATCATGGGTATAGAACGTTTTTAAAAATGAAACAAGTTTTTCCACACCTGCTTTTGGCATCGCATTATAGATACTTGCACGCATACCTCCCACAAATCGATGACCTTTCAGTGCGACTAAATTTTCAGCTTCAGACTTTTTAATAAACTCATCACTTTGACTGTCATCATTAAGTTTAAAAGTCACATTCATTAATGAACGGTTATTTGCATGAACATCGTTATAAAAACCATTTACAGTATCAATAGCATCGTAGAGTAATGCGGCTTTATCACGATTATGCTTTTCGATTGCTTTTACACCACCTATTGACTTTAGCCATTTAAAGACTTCAGCTGCTAAGTACCAAGCGAAAGTTGGAGGTGTATTATACATTGACTCGTCTTTCACCTGAGCACGATAATCGTAGATCGTCGCCTGTGGTAAGAATGGCAGTTTCAACATATCATCTCGAACAATAGCAATCGATAAACCTGATGGACCTATGTTCTTTTGCGCTCCCGCATAGATAACTGCAAACTTTGAAACATCCATTTCACGAGATAGGATGTTCGACGACATATCTGCAATAACAGGCCATGGACAATCAATATCATCAAAAATTTCGATACCATCTACTGTTTCATTAGGGCAATAATGTAAATATCGATAATCGCCGTCTATTTCATCGAAATCTGGCAGCTCTACCTGACTACAGCCGTTAACCTTATTAACGATATCAATCGAATCGATTTGCACATCTGATGTTAATCGTTTTGCTTCATCTTCTGCAATTCTTGACCAAATTCCTGAGTTTAAATATAGGGCTTTACCACCATTACCAAGAAAATTATTCACAACAGCAGCAAACTGAGCCCGACCACCACCATGCATAAATAATACATGGTAATTATCAGGAATATTCATCAGTTCACGTAAATCTAATTCCGCTTGTATTGCAAGAGCTTTAAAAGGAGCACCTCGGTGGCTCACTTCCATTACTGATGTACCGAGTCCATTCCAATCTAAAAGTTCTGATTGTGCCTTTTTTAAAACTGGCTCTGGGATCATTGCAGGACCAGCACAGAAATTGAAAACCTTAGTCATTCCTTTACCTCATTGTTCTATTTCAGGTAAAAAAAGAGCGCCAAACAAGGCGCTCTTTAATTGTAGATTACTTATTCTTCTGGGGTAGTTCCTGTTGAGTCACTTTCAGTTGATGCTTCAGTGTTTTCAGCTTCTGTTACTTCGCCTTCAATACCTTCACCTTCAAGCTCTTCATCATCAGTTTGTATTTCATCAATACGTTGTAAACCAACGACACTCTCACCCTCAGCAGTACGAATGATGGTAACACCTTGCGTATTACGGCCAATGGTAGAAACACCTTCAGCTGGAGTTCTAACAAGGGTTCCTTTATCACTGATCAACATGATTTCATCATGGCCAGTAACTTGAACAGCACCAACAACATCGCCGTTACGTTCGCTAACCTTGATAGACACTACGCCTTTCGTCGCACGGCTCTTAGCAGGATACTCACTTAATACTGTTCTCTTACCATAACCATTCTCAGTTACGGTTAAGATGTCACCGTCATCTTTAGGAACAATTAATGATACAACTTTCTGGCCATCTTCGAGCTTAATACCACGAACACCAGTCGCTGTACGTCCCATCGGACGAAGGGATAGTACCTCATCACCCGTTTCAGGATCACGCTTCACTTCACCCGTTTCATGGTCACGAACTTTTTCGCCGAAACGAACGACTTTACCGGCGTTAGAGAACAACATAATTTCATCGTCACCCTCGGTAATATCAACACCAATCAATTGGTCATCATCTCGTAGGTTAACAGCAATAATACCGTTAGAGCGAGGGTTACTGTATGCCGTCAACGCAGTTTTCTTAATGGTACCGTGAGCGGTTGCCATCACAATATACTTGTCTTCAGAATATTCACGCACAGGCAAAATTGCCGTAATACGCTCACCATCTTGAAGAGGCAATAAGTTAACAATTGGGCGTCCACGAGCAGTACGGCTCGCTAAAGGTAATTGATAAACTTTTAACCAATACATCTTACCGAAGTCAGAGAAACACAAAATCGTATCGTGAGTATTGGCAACTAGCAGCTTCTCAACGAAATCTTCGTCTTTCACTTTTGTAGCCGCTTTACCCTTACCACCACGACGTTGGGCTTGGTAATCCGTTAGCGGTTGATACTTCGCATATCCCGTATGAGATAACGTAACAACAACATCTTCTTCGTTAATCAAGTCTTCAAGACTCATATCAACTTCGTTTTGATTAATTTCAGTGCGACGTTCGTCACCAAACTCAACAATTACTTGCTCAAGCTCTTCTTTAATCACTTCCATCAAACGTTGTGGACTACGAAGAATGTGTAACAAGCCAGCAATTAGTTCCAACAGTTCTTCATATTCAGCAATGATTTTGTCATGTTCAAGACCGGTTAAACGATGCAAACGAAGCTCAAGAATGGCTTGTGCTTGTTGCTCAGTTAGATAGTATTGACCATCACGAATGCCATACTCATCTTCAAGCCATTCAGGTCTCGCAGCATCATCACCAGCTTTTTCAAGCATGCCTTTAACATCACCTAACGCCCAACCTTGTGCAATAAGCTTTACTTTCGCTTCAGCAGGAGTTGGAGAGTTTTTGATTAACTCAATAATAGGATCAATGTTTGAAAGAGCTACAGCAAGCGCTTCAAGAATGTGAGCTCTGTCACGAGCTTTACGTAATTCGTATACTGTACGACGCGTTACCACTTCACGACGGTGAAGAACAAACGCTTCAATCATTTCTTTTAGGTTAAATAACTTTGGCTGACCATTTGTCAATGCAACCATGTTAATACCAAAAGAACTTTGCATTTGAGTTTGTGCGTATAAGTTATTTAAAACAACTTCACCAACTTCACCACGTTTAATCTCAATAACAATACGCATGCCGTCTTTATCAGACTCATCGCGTAGGCCACTGATCCCTTCAATTTTCTTATCTTTAACCAACTCAGCAATCTTTTCGATTAAACGTGCTTTGTTAACTTGATATGGGATTTCAGTAACAATAATGGTTTCTTTACCATTATCTGCAGTTTCAACGGTGGCAAGTGAACGCATTACTGCACGACCACGGCCTGTTTTGTAAGCATCAATAATGCCTTTTCGACCATTAATAATCGCAGCAGTTGGGAAATCAGGGCCTGGAATGTATTCCATCAATTCATCGATGGTAATTTCAGGATTTTCAATAAGGGCTAAACACCCTTGCACAACTTCATTTAAGTTGTGTGGTGGGATGTTGGTTGCCATACCAACCGCAATACCTGATGAGCCATTAATCAATAGATTAGGAACTCTTGTCGGTAAAACAGCTGGAATAAATTCTGTACCGTCATAGTTTGGTACGTAATCGACGGTTTCTTTATCTAAATCTGCTAATAAAGCATGCGATAACTTCTTCATTCGAATTTCGGTATAACGCATTGCCGCTGCAGAATCTCCATCTACAGAACCGAAGTTACCTTGACCGTCTACTAATGTGTAACGCATTGAGAATGGCTGAGCCAAACGAACGATTGTGTCATAAACTGCTGAATCACCATGAGGGTGATACTTACCGATCACATCACCAACGACACGTGCAGACTTCTTATAAGGTTTATTAAAGTCGTTCTTTAATTCGTTCATTGCGAATAGAACACGACGATGCACAGGCTTTAAGCCATCTCGTACATCAGGTAGTGCTCTACCTACAATTACACTCATCGCATAATCGAGATATGAAGTTTTTAATTCATCTTCAATATTAATTGGCGAAATAGATGATGCCAGATCAGTCATAAACCGCTCGCTCTCCTGATATTTTGCTGACGACACTTGCTTCCGTGTCACTGTCGAGCCCAAAAATTAATTTATAGTCGTACTTTACTAACTTAGTGTACTTATTAACAGTACAAGAGACTCATTCTAACACAGTTATTTAAAGCTGCTAGACCTGAAAGTATTACAAAAGACCAGATATTGACCGAATTACCTGCAAGTCTTATAAAGTCTTGCTTTAACGTTAAAAATTCTTTGATTAACTGCTTATATTTCGAACTATTTAGTCACGAGTTACTTTCAATAAATTCCATATATAGGTATATAATGTGTCTTTCTATTTAGCATCGCTTAAAACAGGCTTGAACATGCAAAACAATCAAAATGTAGATCAGGAAGAAATCGCTAAGTTCGAAAGTATGGCGGCAACATGGTGGGATCCAAACGGTGAGTTCAAGCCACTGCATTTATTAAACCCACTTCGCCTAAATTATATTGACGAAAAAGCCCAAGGTCTTTTCGGTAAGCAAGTTCTTGATGTTGGCTGTGGTGGCGGTATTCTTTCAGAGTCAATGGCGAAGTTGGGAGCTAAGGTTCAAGGACTTGATATGGGTACAGAACCATTAGAAGTTGCTCGTCTTCACGCTCTCGAAAGCCAAGTAGAAATTGAATACTTGCAAATCACTGCTGAAGAGCATCGTGAAAACCATCGTGAGCATTATGATGTCATTACATGTATGGAGATGCTTGAGCATGTTCCTGAACCACTTTCTGTTGTTCAAGCGTGTTGCGATATGGTGAAACCTGGTGGATTTGTATTTTTCTCGACGATTAATCGTAATATAAAGTCATACATTCAAGCGATTGTTGGAGCTGAGTACGTTCTAAAAATGCTTCCTGTTGGTACTCATGATCATTCAAAATTCATTAAGCCTTCGGAGCTCATTAAATTAGCAGAACATACAGAGTTAAGTTGTTTTGATGCCTTAGGTGTTAAATATAACCCTCTTACTGAAGTCTTTAGCTATACCAATAGCCTAGACGTTAATTACATGATTGCTTGCCAAAAAGCCTTATGAATACCAACACAAAAATAGCCGGAATACTGTTCGATTTAGACGGTACTCTTGTTGATACCGCGCTTGATTTAGTTCATGCATTAAACCTGAGTTTACAGGAACATGGCTTTACACCTTGTGATGAGACCAAGTTGAGACCCGCTGCTTCTCATGGCAGTCTAGTCATGGTACAAACAGCGTTGCCAGATCAAACAGAGAGTGTTCATTTTGATGTGCGTTTGAGCATGCTAAGTCATTATCAACAGGTTAATGGTGATAAAGGCAGACTATTTAAAAACTTAGATAAATTTTTAGAATTACTCACATCTATTGATATCCCTTTTGGTATTGTAACGAACAAGCCCGCAAGATTTACTCGCACGCTGACCAACAAACTGAATTTAACTCATAAACTAAAATGTATTGTATCTGGTGACAGTACAAAAGTTCAGAAACCTGAGCTTGCTCCCATGCTTTTAGCTGCACAACAACTTGAATGTAAACCTGACAATATTTTATACCTAGGTGATGCTCAAAGAGACATTGATGCAGCGAATAATTCGGGTATGATCTCGGTGCTTGTTGAATGGGGATATATTGGTGAAAAAGACACCCCTGAGAGTTGGAATGCCGATCTTTCGATCAAAGATCCCCTTGATCTTTTACCATTGTTTAAAAACTAAAACTTTGTGTTTAACAAAATTTTAACTTATTAAAAAATCTATTTTTTTAGCGTAAATTATCGACGATAGTATTGCAGCGTTTTACTGGGAAAAGGTCTGGGGTTAGCCGTTACTAACTGTAAGAATTACACTCAAGTTATCCACAAGATAACCCCAACATATACTACTTGCAAAATGAGTCAAACCTCACTATCTTGTATCTAATGAAAACATAAACACTATATCTTGTGTAGTAGACTTAATCGAGCACCTAGAGTTGTGGTTGTAAAAAACGCCAAATCCCGCATATTGCCTTAACTCGCCAATGGTATTGCAGCTTGAAAGATTTACATGGGCACCCAGCAGTCTTGCTGATAGATATACGAACCAAGGCACATCTTAAATGAACAGCAATTTAACAGTAACTAAACGAAGTGGTGAGAGAGAAAGGATCGATCTCGATAAGATCCACCGCGTAATTACGTGGGCAGCCGAAGGGTTGAACAATGTATCAGTTTCTGAAGTAGAACTTCGTTCTCATCTCCAGTTTTTTGATGGTATTCCTACAGAAGCAATTCATGAGACTATCATCAAGGCAGCGGCAGATTTAATCTCTCCGCAAACGCCTGATTACCAATTTTTAGCTGCTCGTTTAGCAATTTTCCATTTGCGTAAAAAAGCATTTGGTCAATTTGAGCCACCAAAATTATATGACCAAATTACTCGTCTGGTTGACTTAGGTAAGTACGATAAGCACATTTTAGAAGACTATACTCGTGAAGAGATAGATGAGATGGGCAGCTATATCGATCATTGGCGTGATATGAACTTCTCTTATGCAGCCGTTAAGCAATTAGAAGGGAAATATCTGGTTCAAAACCGAGTATCTAACGAAATTTATGAAAGCGCTCAGTTCCTATACATACTCGTAGCTGCTTGCTTATTCTCACGCTATCCAAAAGATACGCGTCTTGATTTCATCAAGCGTTTCTATGATGCGGCATCACAATTCAAAATTTCATTACCAACACCAATCATGGCTGGTGTACGTACACCTACTCGTCAGTTCAGCTCATGTGTACTGATCGAATGTGATGATAGCCTAGATTCAATCAATGCAACTTCTTCGGCAATCGTTAAATATGTGAGCCAACGTGCTGGTATTGGTATTAATGCGGGTCGTATCCGTGCGCTTGGTAGCCCAATCCGTGGTGGTGAAGCATTTCACACTGGTTGTATTCCATTCTACAAGCACTTCCAGACTGCCGTTAAGTCTTGCTCACAAGGTGGAGTTCGTGGTGGTGCCGCTACCCTATTCTACCCAATCTGGCACCTAGAAGTTGAGTCATTGCTTGTTCTTAAGAACAACCGTGGCGTTGAAGATAACCGTATTCGTCACCTAGATTACGGCGTTCAAATCAACAAAACCATGTACTCTCGTTTGATTAAAAAGCAAAACATTTCATTGTTTAGTCCTTCTGACGTACCGGGTTTATACGATGCATTCTTTGAAGATCAAGATGAATTTGAACGTCTTTATACAAAGTATGAAGCAGACACAAGCATTCGTCGTCAGACCATTAAAGCTTCAGAGTTATTCTCTCTTCTAATGCAAGAGCGTGCGTCAACAGGCCGTATTTACATTCAAAACGTAGATCACTGTAATACACACAGTCCATTTGACTCTAAAGTTGCTCCGGTACGTCAATCCAACTTATGTCTTGAGATTGCGCTACCAACTAAGCCTTTAAGCAATATTGATGATCCAAATGGTGAGATTGCACTTTGTACGCTTTCTGCACTTAACTTAGGTGCAATTGATGACTTATCTGAAATTGAAGAGTTATCTGACTTAGCAGTACGCGCACTGGATAACCTACTTGATTATCAAGATTACCCAATTAAGTCTGCAGAATTGGCTTCAATGAACCGTCGTACGTTAGGTATTGGTGTGATTAACTTTGCAAATTATCTTGCAAAGAACAACATGAAATACTCAGACGGCAGTGCAAATAACCTCACGCATAAGACATTTGAAGCGATTCAATTCTACCTATTGAAAGCGTCAATGAACTTGGCAAAAGAATACGGAGCTTGTCCATTATTTAATGAGACAACCTATTCAAAGGGTATTCTTCCGATTGATACTTACAAGCGTGATTTAGACAAAGTATGTTCTGAAGAGCTGCATTTAGATTGGGAAACATTACGTACCGAAATTCAAACACACGGTCTACGTAACTCAACACTTTCAGCATTAATGCCTTCAGAGACTTCATCGCAGATCTCTAACGCAACAAATGGTATCGAGCCTCCACGCGGCTTGATCAGTGTAAAGGCCAGTAAAGATGGTCAGTTAAAACAAGTAGTACCAGATTTTGATGAACTAAAAGACAAGTATGAATTGTTATGGCAAATGCCTAACAACGAAGGTTACTTGCAGCTTGTTGGTATTATGCAAAAGTTTGTCGACCAAGCGATTTCTTCAAACACAAACTATGATCCAGCGAAATTTGCAGATCGTAAAGTACCTATGCAAGCGTTATTAAAGGATTTATTGACCGCATACAAATTAGGTGTCAAAACGTTGTATTATCATAACACCCGAGATGGAGCATCGGATCAGCTTGATGATATTACCAGCGTTGAAGAAGAAGATGACGGCTGCGCTGGCGGTGCATGTAAGATCTAATTCTTATATTGGATTACCCAAGTAGTTTGGGTAATCCCTAATTTACCAAATTAGTTTAAAAATCGGGCTTGTCCCGCTTGGAAACAGAACTCATGACCTATAGTACTTTTTGTCAAACACCTAACGATGCAACAAAAGAACCAATGTTCTTTGGACAACCTGTAAACGTTGCCCGTTACGACCAACAAAAATATGAAGTTTTTGAAAAGCTAATTGAAAAGCAGTTATCTTTTTTCTGGCGTCCTGAAGAAGTTGACGTAAGTAAAGACAAAATTGATTACACAGCCCTGCCTGATCATGAAAAACACATTTTCATTTCAAATTTAAAATATCAAACTCTACTCGATTCTATTCAAGGTCGTTCACCAAACGTGGCGTTTTTGCCTCTTGTATCGATTCCTGAGTTAGAAACTTGGATTGAAACATGGTCTTTCTCAGAAACCATTCACAGTCGTTCATATACACATATTATTCGTAATATTGTTAATGACCCTTCATTAGTTTTTGATGATATCGTTGTTAACCAAGAAATCTTAAAACGTGCGACCGATATTTCGGCCTACTACGATCATTTAATTAAACTGACTCAAGTTTATGAATTGTTCGGTGAAGGCACACATCGTATCGACGGCGAAGATGTTTCAGTCAGCTTGCGACAACTCAAGAAAGCACTTTACCTTTGTATGATGTCCGTCAATGCACTTGAAGCAATCCGCTTCTATGTGAGTTTTGCTTGCTCATTTGCGTTTGCTGAACGCAAGCTTATGGAAGGTAATGCGAAAATTATCCGTCTGATTGCACGTGATGAAGCTTTGCACCTTAACAGTACACAACACATTCTCACCATTATGCAATCTGAGAAAGAAGATCCAGAAATGGCGGAGATTGCAAAAGAATGTGAACAAGAAGCTTACGATTTATTTTTTAAAGCAGCTGAGCAAGAAAAAGAATGGGCTGAATACCTCTTTAAAGATGGTTCAATGATTGGTATGAACAAAGAAATTCTTTGCCAGTATGTTGAATACATCACTAACCAACGCATGAAAGCGGTAAACCTTGATCAACCTTATGAGCAAACGTCTAACCCGCTTCCATGGATGAAAAACTGGTTAGAAAGTGATGCAGTTCAAGTTGCACCACAAGAAGTTGAAGTATCTTCTTATCTCGTTGGCCAGATCGATTCATCAATTGATGAAAGTGAGTTCGAAGACTTTGATTTATAAAAAAGCGCCCATTGTCAGTTTACAAGGTCAACCGGTTCTACTTTTTAATGAACAAACGACCTTACTCAATGCGCTTGAATCAAAAGCAGTAGATGTGTTTTCTGAGTGCCGCAGTGGATTTTGCGGTGCTTGTAAAACCAAAATAAACAGCGGAGAGGTTTCTTATATTCATGAACCTCTCGCCAGTTTAGAAGAAGGCGAATGCCTCCCCTGCTGCTGCAAACCTCAATCTGACTTAGATCTAGACATTCCTCATGGCCGTTTAGAAGAATCGAGTAAAAAAGCAGATTAAAATTTTAATAAAGGAAGTCAATCTTACTCAAAGAATGACTGCCTTTTTAATTTTACGTTACTCCCAAATTTTTCCATCAAATGCTCCGCCATTTCAATTGTCTTATTTTTTAATCATTGTTAACCTAACCCCATCAAATTTAGAGTTTTTATACTACTGCGGAGTAAAGATGAAACGGACATGGACTTTGTCGACATTAATGGCTTTTGCACTTTTGGGTTGCAGTGAGGATACTCATAACCTATCTAACAATAATAATCGCCCTGCTAGCCAATGCTCTGATGAAGATATGTATCGATATGATAATCGACGCTTACGTGATCACAATGGCATATACAAAGGCATAGATTCAGACTCTATTCTCACCGTAGACGAAAATGATGGTCTTCGAATCATTGATTTTGGTGAACGTTTTACCGCCGATATAGGTCCAGTAATTGGAACTAATGCTGAAGATTTATTTGTCTGTGGTGGCAACGCCTATCAATTCAGTAACGATGAACACATCCCTAAATCATTAATCGACGAACGCTCTGTCGTTAACGTCAACTTTCAAAACGATCAAGGAACCATCTCAGGCACACTGCAAGATGATTTTGAAGATATTGGCCAATCGATAAGCCATCGCTTTGAAAAACAAAATTATTTCATCGAACTTAATGAATTGGCTGGAACTTATAATGAAGATGACGCTACCTTAACCATATCATCAAATGGCCGAATCACAGGGTCTGGTTTTGACGGTGTTTTTGAGGGCTGTGTGTTACGGGGTAAATTAAGCCTTGAAGACATCGATTATGGGTTTTATCGCGGAGCTATTGAATTCATGAATTGCAAACATGCCGTTCACGATGCGCCATTGGTTTATGTAGAAGGTCAAGGCAGTTCAGTCTTTGTTTTTGGATATCGTACAGATTCTGGACGTAAAACCGTTATTGATTTAGCCACAGACCGAGGGTATTTGTTTCAGAAACGATTTTAACCGCTTCAACCTAGAAAACTCAGTTGGGTACGTTCTCAAGCAGAGAAATTAGCGTTAGCAAGGCAGAGAGCGTGCAGCAAGTAGTTATTCTACTTGCAAATGTTCTAACGCAGATAACGGCAATTTGGGCCAGCTTGTGAGCGTAGAGCAATTCACCCAAGAGGTAATAACATTAAATCCACACTAAACGACGAAGAGCCTTATTTTCTTTCATAAGTTTAAAAAATGATTTAGCGTTCAACTGAGTTTTTTAGGTGAAAAGAACACTCAGCTTAAATCATTAGTTTGAACTTCATAATTAATTTAAAATTCAAAAAAATCGCATGGTTATTTATACAGTAATTGAAAAATTCCTCATTTCCACCGGAAAAAAGGATTAATTCCCGCTTTCACTCACGTAGTATTTTTATTGATATTCTGTTAGTGATTGAAATCATGAAGTTATTCATGTTATTTTGGTTACATTAAAAAAATAGAAAAGGAAATGGTCTGATGTGTAAAAGCAGGATTTTTTCCTTCTAATAAGCTGTTAGTTTGCACAGATATATTCATGAAACTTTTTATCTTAATACTTGTTTTAATGTTTTCTAAAATTGCTATGAGCAATGAATTTCAATTGATAACTGAAAGTGAAGCAGTTGAAATTGAAAACACTTTAGAAGCTGGTTCAGTTGAATCAGATGAACTTACGAAATCAATAGATATCGGAAATGGGGTTTCTACATCTTATTCATTTTCCATTACATCTAAGGGTAATGGTGGTATTGACCTACTAGGGACAACTCTAAAGCTTTATGATCAACATGATGATTCAATCTATATCAAAGGTGGTTTATTACAAAGCCACTTGGTTGACTTAAATGATGATGGTTATTTAGATATACTACTTAAAGGTATAGCTATCTATACTGGCGAAAAAGGTGACTTAAATGAAGAGAGACCTGTCAAAGCTATTTTGCACTATTCTCCAACTTTAAATGTTTACAATGTTGTAAGTAAAAGTGAAGAAATAGGTATATGGTTAGCAAACTAACAAGCGCTTCAACAAAGACAAATACTGGTTGGCTCCTACGCTGCGCTTCGGATTATAGCCAACCAGCATTTGCCTGTTAAGCGGGCGTTATGTGTCATTTATGACACGTACATATTTACCTCTTTCCCTGAAATGCAAAGATTTGTTTGTTAACCCTCTGATTTTTATGTAAAGTATTCCCTTCTTTTATGAGTAGCCTTAGATGCTCATATTTGGCCTTGGTTAAGTGTCACCACCAAGTCAGATAAGTGTAGGCACAACTACTAATAAGAGGTGTTCAATTTGTCGCAGGATGTTATCAAAGAGGTTTTAAGTTTTTCAGGGTTACTAATGTATTTGGGATTCTATGCACTTTCCCCAGAGACATTTATGTATACCAGCCCTGTCATCATCGCCTACTTTCGTCGTAAATAATCCCCTGTTGTAGATTGTCAATGAGAATACTTTTTCTTAGGCTGGTTATTCCGTACCTAGCTATACCACTGAGGACAGTGATGCAGGAAAGATACAATGTAACCTTCTTCGAAGTCAGTAAACGGATTTGCTGGTCTTCGAGTAGTTCCTAATTAACAAACACATAATCGGGTAGCCGAGGGTCTCTAACCCTCAGCCCCCACACCACCCTGCATGCGGCTCCGCACAGGGCGGTTCATTTAGCTCCTCTTTAAAGGGTAATGTACAGCTATCCATCCTTCTTTAAG
>NZ_JAFEUN010000051.1 GCF_016900895.1 Parashewanella hymeniacidonis | reverse complement strand
AATTACGTAGGCTTGCGGCTGCTTTGAAGAAAAGCAATACGCTGGAGACATTGATACTGTAGCCGATTATATTAGATAATTGACATAAAGCGACAGTGAAACTAAATTGACCGAGATTTGCTGGCAATAGAGCTATGTTGATTGATTAGTTA
Source organism: Parashewanella hymeniacidonis (assembly GCF_016900895.1). Taxonomy (GTDB): domain Bacteria; phylum Pseudomonadota; class Gammaproteobacteria; order Enterobacterales; family Shewanellaceae; genus Parashewanella; species Parashewanella hymeniacidonis. The sequence goes on along the minus strand of NZ_JAFEUN010000051.1, from coordinate 33,294 downwards.
TAGGTCTATGTTATAATCCGTCGGCTTTCATGGGGTAGAACTGGTCGAGGTACTGCTCTTAATTTTAATTTGAAGAAAAAAGTGAGAAAAATATGTCTTACACACTAGTTGCACAAACCCGTTCTGATTTAGGGAAAGGTTCGAGCCGCCGCCTACGTCACGAGGGTAAAGTTCCTGCAGTTATCTATGGTAAAGGCCATGATGCAGTTTCAATCGTTTTCGCACACAAAGATATCATCAACATCCAAGATAACGATGATTTCTACTCTAGCGATCTAACTATCAATTTAGATGGTAAAGACGTTAAAGTACGTGTTCAAGCTATGCAACGTCACTCGTTCAAGCCACAAATTGAACACGTTGACTTCAAATTTGCTTAATCAACTGAGCTAATTTGTAAAAGCGCCTTATGGCGCTTTTTTTGTACTGTAAATATTTAATAGCTGACCTTTCAATATTGGCTCAAGTTCTCTATCATTTTTTTCAAATTTTGGCGTCATGCGGTAATTCAGGCTGAGTATTTCGACATACATAACGTCCCATACTCAGGTTTTCACAGGTATAGTCAGCCCGAACAGGTTGCCAGGTTATAGAATCCCATATTTACCTGTTCATATTGGATGTTGGTAAAAATCATACGTGTTTAACAGGGATAAAATGTTCCGATATACTTTAATACCTAATAAAATAATGAAATTAGAAGAAAACTAATTTCCTATATCAAATCGATAGTAAATATCCAATGACTGGCCGATAGCACTAGAGACTGTTTCTAAGTAGAGTTTTGATAATAAGTAATATCTTACTGTAAGTTCATAGCCAGGATCGAAGACACCATAGCCATATTTTAATAGTAGTCGGTCACCAATATAGCCACTGATTGCCACCTTTCCATCATCGTTTGCGTTCAATTGAACATTTGAGACACCGAGTTTTTGAGCCAAGCTTTCAGCTGTATCACCGACTGCAGCCAATGGATTGTTATCACCAGCCTGTGCACCTAATGTTAATGCAGCGCTCAATAATAACGCATTATTATTGTTTTGTTGCTCTTCACCGTTTGTACTATCAAAACCCCGCCCTTGAAGTAGATAAGACACAATTTCAGCCTGCTCTAGAGTAGGGTTTGAAAATAATGTAATTTTGGGTCTATTTACAGTGCCAGTAACTTTAACTCCTACGGTAACATCCTGATCTGAAATATCTTTAACTGCTTCAATATCCAGTGATGGATTATTCAACGGTCCGACAAATTCTAAGCCTCCTTTTTGTATATTCAGTGTTTGCCCTAGGAATCGATAATTACCATTTTGTACTTTAATATTACCAAACATGAGCGGCTGAGAACCTGTTTCTTGGCTAAGCGATAATTGGCCCCCAAGATTACCGGTTAATCCTGAGCCACTGATTTTTAGACTATTACTGACGTTAATATTCAGATCACTTGAAATATTAATTGGAGATTCTTGTTTTACTGTGCTTTCGTTATCCGTGAAAACGACATCTTGCGACAATGGAACACCTTGTTTCGGCAATGGTGATATTGTTATATCCCCACCTGTAACGTCAATATTTCCAGCTATCCTTATATTCTTATCTTTGAGTTTTATGTTGACTTTTGGTGAGACAGTCAGAATGGCAAGCGGTGGTTCAATTGCAGTAAGATGTTTACCCGTGATATTGAGTTCGCCTAATAACCTTCCGTCAGGCCATGATAAATTTCCGGAAAGATTTGCTTTGCCTTTATTCATGCTCCAATTCGCATCAATCAATGCTCTGTCATTATCGAGTGTTAGATTCATTAAAATATCGTGAAAGTTCGTTGGGTTTTTAATAAACGCAACTTCGCCTTTTGTTAATTTGATAGCGCCATTTATTATTGGCTTATGCAAGTTGCCACTAAACTTTATGTTTGAATCAACCTGCCCATCTAATATCGAAAATATAGGGAATAACTCTGCAAGAGGGGATAATCGAATACTCGATAAATTAATGTAACCTTTTAAGGTGCGCGCAGGCTTTACTGAAACAGAAAAGTCAGCAAGCCAGTGTGCATAACTGTCTGCTTGTAGCTTACTTTTTATTGTGAGCCATTGATTATCCAGTTTTGCATTAAAATTAACGCGTTGATATGGAAATACACTTGGTACTTTCCTGCTTGGATATAACACCATTTGGCCTGCAGGAAAAGACACGTCGAGCTTTGCAATTGGCTTCGTAAAATTGCTCCATTGAGCATTTGCTTGTGCGTTAAGCTTCCCTTTTATAGAGAGGTGTTTTGGAAGGAATGCATGAAATACGTCATCTGCAGAGCCACTATATTGAAGGTTCAGCAGTCCATTCTTGCCAAGTTGAGCATTACCTTTGGAGCAGAAATACTCTCGGTCTTTATTTAAGCAAAATGGGCTAAGGCGTCCAAGTTTACTGTTCGTGTTAAAATTAAAGTCGATTGTTTTGTTAAGCTGCCAAACAGATGATTTATTTTTTATTGTTAGGGCTGGGATAGTGATATTTAAATTGTCTTTATTCAGTTTGGTATAGAATTCTGCATTAACGTTTGCCTTTCCTTTGGTTTTAAGTACCGCTTTTATTGACTTTAGATTGCCATCTAAACCCAGATATAAATTTCGGATTGCAACACTATATACACTTAAAGCCTTCACCTTTATTTTGGTACCATGCACAGCCATTGTTTTAGGTTCAACACGACCACTGATTTGAACCTCCTTGCTCTGCAAATCATTGCCATAATTGAGATTTGTTATTTCGCTTTTGTGCCATAAAGATGGCGACTCATTTGAATTGTTAACTGTGAATACAGAACTTAATTTTCCACGTAATGTTGGTATGAATGCGCCAAGGTTTTCAGACATTAATTTGCCGCTAAGTTTATTTGTCTGTGTATTTTTAGTTAAATATATTTCAGAGCCTAGAGCCTTCGCTTCGAAGTTATCAGCATCAACTCTATAGTTTGAATCAACATTAATTTTGCCACTGATATGTAGAGGTTGTCCCTTCAATTTACCCGTTAAGTCAGAGTGATTGATGTTAAGGTGCCACTCTTTCTTTTTGAACGCAGCATCAGTCACTAATGTACCGTTGAGTACTATAGAAGGTAATTCTTGTGTAAAGTGATCGCCAAACTGTTTAACTTGTAATGCTCTAAACTCGCTGTTTAAATTCCATTCAACTCCATCATTCCACTTAAGATTTCCCATGAGCACTACATTCCCCGATGGAGAGTGCGCATGAAGATTAACGCCAGAAACACCTCGGTTATCAATTGTTGCGTTCCCATTTATCTTAAGCTTAGGAATGTAAGGAGAATCAATAAGCCCATTAACATCGAATTTAGCCGAGTGAATTGTTCCATCAATCTTTATAGAAACATTACTTGCTGATAACTTTCCTTGGGGTATTGACCAATTACCCGTCAAACCTTCTATATCTACCATGCTGGGTGCATCGAGATCAATGAGGTTAAGATTTGCTGTAAAGTTGGAATTGATTTGGCCGTGCGTATCACCAAGTATTGAAAGACTTGAAAAGTCATCTTTGACTGAAAAACTCACATCTTGTTGTTTAACTTGAGATAAAGAGTGCAAAGCGCTCAATGGTGATTGGTGTATATTTAATGGCTCTAACACACTTAATGATGCTTTAAAATCAGTAGGGTAGCGCTTCTTAAAGTCTAGTGAACCGGATATTTGAGTGCGAAGACCAGCATGGATGACATCAATGCTTTGTAATTCGAGTTTTGTACCAACCCAATTACCTCTCTTTATGTCGATCCGTTTAAAGGTAAAAGGCGTACTATCCAACTCGAGATTGCTATCAACTAAAGCACCTTTTTGAATAAAAATTGGAAAAGGTAGATTCACCGTAGGCAAAAATTGACGTTGCGTAGATGTTCGAGCTTCAGTCGATTGGATTTGTGGTTCTTTTTGCCATACACCAGACATTGCAAAGCCAACTGTTGTGAGTTCTGCAATGTTTAACCCTTGTTTGTCCCAATTGCCTTTAAATTGTAAAATATCCGCTTTGTAAAGTTGTCTTCCTACACTCACAGACACATTTTTTAAATGTGAGTTCCGGTTTGATAGTGTAAAAGGTAAAGGAAAACCATTATTAGATGAAGATATACTAGTCTGATCTGGTTGGTCATCAGCTTTCACTGCTTTGACGTTAACATCAACCATTTCTGCTTTTAAGTCATTGATACAAAGTTGATTGTGTAAGTAACAAATTGGATTCCAATCTAAACTCAATTGTTTAGCAACGACTTTTACTGCGTGAGTGTCTAAAGTAAAACTCTTTAGTTTAATATTCTTATTTAACGTACCACTGTCATAGTCAATAGAAACACTTGGGATGAGTGCTTGTACTACGAATATAGTAACTCTACTGCCCACTGGTGTACCAATAGCTAAAGCAAGCAGCACTAAGATAACTACAGGGAAATAGATAAAAAACCTTAAAGCACTTTTGAGTGTCAGTGTCATAGCTCTGACCCCATAGTTAAGTGGATTCGCCATGGCGTTTTAGCAGTATTATTATTATTTACACCAACACCTAAATTGAGTCTGATTGGTCCTACTGGAGAAATCCAATGTATCCCCAATCCTGTTGATACCAGCGGTTTAAACTGGCTTAAATCATAAGCATTACCTGCATCCACAAATGTAGCAATACGCCATTTTGGTGTTAAATAATATTGATATTCAACACTTGCTACCGCTAAATATCTACCTCCTATTACTTGTCGGTATTTTTGTCCGTCAATAATATAGTCACGGTATGGACCAAGCTCTTGAAAGCCATATCCACGAATACTTTGGTCCCCTCCTGCAAAATATCTCAGAGAAGGAGGAATTAAAGCAAGCTGATCACTTGTTGCAATATTAACGCCTAAATCGAGTCTTGATACAAATCTATGTCGCTCTATTGGTGTAACAATCCATTTATAACTTGCCTCAAGCTTTGCTAAACGTATGGCTGAACCGAGGTATTTGTCAGCATATTCAAAATGATAGTCTTGCCGAAAACCAGACTTTGGGTCAAGCGAATCATCGCTTCTGATTGTTCTCGAAAATGACAGCCCTAATAAATAATATAATGGTGAATATTCCATATCTTCTTGGGTATATACTTCTTTTAACGATTTAATCGAGTAGCTCATAATCCAATTATTTTTAAAAATTTGTTGCCTCGCCGCACCATATAAAAATTGCTCTGACTCAAGTTTCCCTGATGTTCTAAAATCGCCATCTTTAGTATCGAATTTTTGTGTGACGCCATACTTATCTCTGATTAATCCAACTTGAATTTTTAATTGATCATTTATCGGGTGACTTAAAGGGATTGTATATGTCGTACGTAACTTTGGTCTTTCTCTTGACCACTCAAATGAAGTTTGTTGAGAATGACCGTGCCTATTTATTTGAGGGGTATGCCAAGTAAGCCGTACTCTTGGCTCAAGTTCACGTTCACTCGAACTCCCAAAATCCGCACCCAAACCCACTTCAATAGAGTGAGGAGCACGGTTTTGAGTTTCTACCTTTATCGGTACAACTTCATTCTCACTTTCATTAAGCTTAGGTAACACTTTGATTGAACGGAAATAACCAGTTTGGCTTAAAATGGAACTGAATTCAGAAATTTTATCTGTTGAATAATAGCTCTCATGCTCAAACGGCACTAACTCGTGTAGCAAGGTTTTATCTAAGTCACTTCCTACAAAATCGACTTGGCCAAACTTAAAACGATCACCTGACTTGAAATGTAGGACTATGGATGCAGATTTTGTGATGCGATTGATTTGAATTTGAGACTGTTTATATGAAGCATTAAAAAATCCATTTTCTAATGCCAAACCAATAAGTTGTGATTTTGTGGTTTCATAACGACCATGATTTAATCGATCGCCAATTTTTATTGGTATCAGTGAAAACCATTTTGCATATGCTGCTTCTGAAGCGAGAGAACCGTCTACTTTTATATCAACGTCTTTAACTATAATAGGATCGTTTAATGCAATACTGATTTCATAAACCCAAGCAGAGTGACTCGCACGAGTTAAGTTAACGGCCAGTGATGATTGATAATAACCGACACTTTCTAAAGCATCATTTATGTTTGTTTTTGCATTAAATATGAACGCATGTCGTTGAGACTTAGATTTGGGCAGCTGCCCTAGGTGAGCAATAATATTTTGTCGGAGTTTAGACCCAACACCTGTTATTTTTACCTGGATTAAATCATTAGAAATCGCATGCGCCCAAAACGATGGCGTAAAAAGCAAAAAACACAATGATAAATAAAGAATTTTTTTCAATCTCTGTCTTACTTTTATAGCCTTTACTCTACATAAGACACATTGTGGTAAGGAATCGTTCACCCTGCAAGCAAAATAACCATTTTAGCCTGATATTTTGCTGAAATATTGATAATATCAGCTACTTTATTTTTGAAGTTAGGTTTTCATTTTGGGTTCGGCAACAGACTTTCTTTCTCACCAGTACCTTAATCAAGGTTTCATGCTTGATACGGCAAAAATCAGACGCCGTTTGTTTCGTTTAAAGAAGCAACCTGATTCTCATAAAAAACAGCAGGAGCTTAATCAACTTGCTGAAGCCGCACAGTTAGCGAAAGAAAAAGCAGATGAACGTCGCGAGAAGCGTCCACAAATCTCTTACCCAGATGCATTACCCGTATCTCAAAAACGAGATGACATTGCAGAAGCTATTGCCAACAATCAAGTTGTCATTATTGCTGGTGAAACCGGTTCAGGTAAAACAACGCAGCTTCCAAAAATATGTTTAGATTTGGGGTTAGGGAGTAGAGGACTGATTGGACATACTCAGCCAAGACGTTTAGCAGCACGCTCTGTTGCTACCCGCATAGCTGAAGAAATTAATACACCATTAGGTGAAGCCGTTGGCTTTAAAGTTCGTTTCTCAGATTCAATAAAAGAGACCAGTTACGTTAAATTGATGACGGATGGTATTTTACTTGCCGAGCTCTCTTCAGATAAGTTTCTTAATCAATACGATACGTTAATCATCGACGAAGCGCATGAGCGAAGTTTAAATATCGACTTTATCCTAGGTTACTTAAAAGAAATTCTAAAAAAACGCCGTGATTTAAAAGTCATCATTACTTCTGCAACCATTGATGTAGAGCGTTTCTCCCAACATTTTAGTAATGCGCCAGTCATTGAAGTTTCTGGAAGAACCTATCCAGTTGAAACCCGTTACCAACCTTTAGTTCGTGATGGTTCCCAAGATTTAGATTTAACTGAAGGTATTTTCGCAGCCGTAGAAGAACTCATGTCTGAAGGACTGGGGGACATTTTGATCTTCATGAATGGTGAGCGAGAGATCCGTGACACAGCAGAACAACTGAACAAGCAGAGATATCGAGATACTGAAATTTTACCTTTGTATGCCAGACTCTCGTATGGTGAACAATCCAAGGTATTCAAAAGTCATGTTGGTAGAAGAATCGTTTTAGCTACTAACGTTGCAGAAACCTCACTAACTGTTCCCGGTATTCGCTATGTCATTGATCCGGGCACTGCTCGTATTAGTCGCTATAGTTATCGAACAAAAGTACAACGGTTACCCATTGAGCCTATTTCTCAAGCCAGTGCCAATCAAAGACAAGGACGCTGTGGTCGTGTAGGCCCAGGTATTTGCATTCGTTTGTATGACGAACAGGACTTTTTAAACAGACCTGAATTTACTGATCCTGAAATTTTACGCACAAATTTAGCATCAGTAATCTTAAAAATGCTATCTATTGGGTTAGGTGATATTGGGGGGTTTCCATTTATTCAGCCTCCCGATGAACGCCATATCAAAGACGGCTTCTTATTGCTAGAAGAGTTAACAGCAGTATCCAAAACGAATGGGCAATTAAAGCTCACTCATCTTGGCCGTGAATTAGCGCAATTACCTGTTGATCCTCGTTTGGCTAGAATGGTGATTGAATCCAAAAAACTTGGATGTCTACAGCAAGTTATGGTCATCGCAGCTGGGTTATCAATTCAAGATCCGAGAGAAAGACCACTTGAAAAACAACAAGCTGCCGATGAAGCTCACAGTAAATATATAGATAAAGAGTCTGATTTTGTTGCATGGTTAAACTTGTGGACTCATATAAAAGAACTTCAAAAAGAATACTCTGCAAGCCAGTTCAGAAAAAAATGTAAAGCTGAGTATCTTGCATATTTACGCATTCGTGAATGGCAAGATCTTTATGCTCAATTACGCCAAGCTGTTCATGATTTGAAATGGAAGCTAAACGAAGGTAATACAGAAACAGAGTATGATTCCCTTCACCAATCAATACTTTCAGGCTTATTAAGTCATATCGGTTTTAAAGCTGAAAACAATGAATATCTTGGTGCAAGAAATCGTAAATTCTTTATTTTTCCAGGTTCTCCATTAGCGAAAAAAGGGCCGAAATGGGTCATGGCTGCTGAACTGACTGAAACGTCACGTTTATTTGCAAGAACCTGTGCGAAGATAAATCCTGATTGGATTGAGTCTTTAGGCGGTCATCTGATCAAGAGAAATTATAATGAGCCTCATTTCGAAGCTAAGCAGGGTAGTGTTGTCGCTTTTGAAAATCAGGTACTTTATGGCTTAACTACCGTACACAAACGTAAAATTCAGTTTGGAAAAATTAAACCAGTCGAAGCAAGAGAAATCTTTATTCGAAGCGCTTTGGCTGATGGAGAATTCAGAACGAAAGAACCTTTCTTTGTTCACAATCAACAGCAACTAGAACAAATTGAACAGTTGGAACATAAATCAAGAAGACGAGATATTCTTGTTGATGAGCAAGTACTTGTCGACTTCTATGAGCCATTAATTCCGAACAATATTTATAGTTCGGCCACACTTTATAAATGGTGGAATACTGAAAAATCTGAGAATCCAAAACTGTTACATTTTGATCCAGAAATGCTTTATAAGCGCGATGCAGATCATGTATCAACGTTAGATTTTCCGGATAACTGGATTCAAGGTAATTTAACCTTACCAATCAGTTATCAGTTTGAACCGGGAAATGAAGATGATGGTGTTTCAATCCATATCCCTGTTGCGTTGCTTAACCAAATTGAAGATCGTGATTTTGATTGGTTAGTTCCAGGCTTAAGAACAGAAAAGTGTATTGCACTCATTAAATCATTGCCAAAAACGCTGCGACGAAATTTTGTTCCAGCACCAGATTACGCTCAAGCTTGTATTCAAGCAATGAAGCCTTTCGAAATGGATTTACTTTCTTCTCTCTGTAAGCAGTTGCTTAGAATGAGTGGCGTAAAAATTTCTGCTGCCGACTTTGAAATTAATCAATTAACGCCTCATTTAATCGCTAATTTTAAAATTGAAGATCATAACGGTAAATTAATTGACCAAAGCCGTGACTTGGTCTCGCTGCAAAATAAGCTTCAAGGAAAAGTGAAACAAGCTATTCGAAAAGTAGCTGATTCAGGTATTGAAAAAGAAAAGATTGAATCTTGGAATTTTGGTGTGTTACCAAAACAATTTCAGCAAAAGCGTGGGAACTTTGAAGTAAAAGCTTTTCCAGCATTAGTTGATAATAAGGATTCGGTTGCAATAAAATTATTTGATAATGAAAACCAGGCAAACCAAGCTAACCGAGTGGGTTTACGTAGGTTACTACTATTAAATATTCCGTCTCCGGTTAAGCATTTGCAGCAGAAACTGCCAAATAAGGCCAAACTTTCGATGTACTTTAACCCGTTTGGCCAAGTGAATATTCTGATTGAAGATATCATCAATGCTGCAGTGCAACAGTTGTTAGATGAAAAACAACTTGATGTAAGAAACGAAGATGACTTTAACTCAGCTCGAGATTGGGTAAGGGCAGAGCTAAACACAACTGCAGAAAAAATAGCACTGCAAGCAGAGCAGATCCTAACGCTGCACCAAAAAATTAAAAAACGAATAAAAGGAAAAATCAGTTTAGATATCGCCTTTGCAATGAGTGACATTCAAGCTCACTTAGATCGTTTAATCTTCAAAGGCTTTGTTGAAGCAAGTGGCTGGCAACGACTACCTGATCTCAATCGATATTTGAAAGCTATTGAAAATCGTCTGGATAAATTGCCGGTTGACCCAACGCGGGATCGTTTGCAAATGCATTCTATTAACAAAGTTGAACAAGCGCTCGAAGCCCAACTAATGAAAGTACCAAAACTTGCTTCGATACCTGAAGAGTTACAGGAAGCAAAATGGATGATTGAAGAATATCGAGTTTCCTGTTTTGCACAGGTATTAGGCACTAAGTACCCAATTTCAGAGAAACGAATATTAGTTAAACTCGGTTTAACTAAGTAACTTAATAAGGCTCCTAAATGAGGCCTTTCTTTTGCATAAAACTTATACGAAATAATTCAATTTAAGTTGGAATCACACAATTATAAATTGATATAATGCTAATTATATCAACCTATATTTATAAACGAATTTTTTTCATAAAATTTGAAATTAAAAGGCTTATTTATGGTAGTGGTGCTACTTAATAATGAATCGGAACTTTGTCTGTAATGCATTTGAATTACAAAACACCTCATTGGGAATATGTTGATGGAAATAAAAAGCGTGGACGCCCTCTGCTGTTACTTTCACCAGACGACCTTCCAATAATTACTTCGTACCTTCTTAAAAAGATTCGTAGGAGTAATGTTGTATTAAAATTCGAAAACTATAATAGTAACCTCACTGATAAGGTCGCAAATAGCTACATCTCTGAAACGAGCTTATTGTTAAAGAAGCTGCAGTCTTTACCCATTAAAGATACGGAATTTGAAAGCCTTGATGTAATTAATATTAATTTGAATCGCATATTCTCAGAAAAAGGCTGGCGTGCAGTTCGTTTCGAACTACGTCAAATCAAGAAAAGGAACAAGCTTGTTCGTCTTGAATTAGCAAAACCTATTTATGAGCAACTTGAGCAAATTAAACAAATTGAAAAACTAGAAAGCTTAAGTTCTGCGATTGAGTTTCTCGTTGATACATATCATGACCATATAGATTGCTTAGGGTCAGATGATGAAAATTGAACCGTTAAATATAAACAAGTCACTACCTATCAAGGGTGATAACTCAACCTATTATTCTCAACTTCAACACCCCAATGATGGTTTGAAAACAGAGTTACAAGAAATTCTAAGTGAGTCCCCCTCTCAAGAAAATAATGAAAAAATTCAATCGATAGTTACGCTTTTGCTGAGTGAGTTTACCTCGTCACTTGAGAATGAATATTTTTATTCTGACAACTCAAAAAAGAGTATTCAGTTCAATTGGAATAAATTTGTTGAATGGTGTTCAGTCAATTCAGAACGATTTCTGCCATCATCCGTCATTACCTTTGAACGTTTTTTGATTCAAAAAAGTAAGACCTCGAAAGCTAACTCATTACAAATTTTCATTTGGGCGGTCAATTCAGTCCATGAAGCAGCCGGATTACCGTCTCCCACTAAAAGCGCACGTATACGACAACTGTTAAAAGGAATTAAAAAGCAAAAATCACGTACAGGTGAAGTCATTTCACAAGTTGCAGCCTTTAAAGAAGTTCATTTAGATAAAGTAATAGAGCTCTGGTCAGAGAGCAATAAATTAGCGGATGTAAGAAATTTAGCGTTGCTTTGTTTTTCATATGAAACATTACTCAGGGAATCTGAATTAGCCCGTATCAAGTTTTCAGATTTGAGCTTCAGTAGTGATGGGCGTGCAATTCTAACGATTCCATTTACAAAAACAAATCACAGTGGTTTGGCTGACAAAGTTATGTTAAGCAGAGAGTGCATTAACATATTGAAAAATTATATAAATAAATTAAATAGCCCAATGTCAGGTGTTATATTTCGTCCTATTTTAAAATCCAATAAGGTAAAGTGGCATAATAACTTAAATGAATATGAACAACAAAAACCGCTTTCTGGTTACTCGATAGATAAAATATTTCAAAAGGCGCTAGTAGATATTAAACAATTCGATCCGTTCATTGTTCATAATATCGAAAGATGGTCAGGGCACTCTGCTCGTGTTGGTGCTTGCCAAGATTTATTAGCGAAAGGTCATTCTCATATCGCCGCTCAACAATCTGGCAGATGGAGTAGCATCGAAATGGTTTACCGATACGGTCGCGATATTTTGGCCGAAGATGGCGCAATGATAAAATCACGTTGGGATAGATAAACACCAAACAAATCTGTTATGGTTTGTTTATTAAAATAATAAATGGATTTTATATGAAATACATTTCTGGTTTCATTTTTCTATTAACGGCAGTGGTTGGTATATTCAGTTATCAAAAGCACATACGACAGGCTGAAATTAATTTAACTCTAAAACAGCAACTCAATGCACTTGAACAAAAGTTAAATTCGAGTGGAAAAGTTGTCCCTGCAAATACTATTGCTTTCTTTAACTTACAACATTGCCCAAATGGTTGGGATGTATTTGAACCTGGAAAAGGACGTTTTACCATTTCACTCAATGACCAACATGAGGGATTGTCAGTGTATGAATTGGGAAACATTGGTGGCGAAGAAAAGCACCAGTTGACCAAGCAAGAATTGCCAAGACATACTCACGTGTATAGTGATTGGTACTATGAGGACAGAGGAAAAGATCCGGAATTTGCTACAGGCCAAGGGGATGACGTTGGCATACGCTTCAATCAAAAAAGACGGACAGAAGCAGAGGGGAATAATGCACCTCACAATAATATGCCGCCTTATATAGCTTTACTGCAATGCATCAAAGTATAAATGTATGAATAGCCTGTTTTACAGGCTATTCATTATTTTAACTCGTCTAAACTAAATGAATTCCGTCTTTTTCAATGGTGATAAGTTTCGCTTTGAACAAACTACCAATCGCTTTCTTATAGATTTTTTTGCTAAATCCAAACTCTTTGTAGATGAGCTCAGGGTCACTTTTATCGCCTAGTGGTAAAAAACCATCTGCTTGTTTGATTTTGATAAGAACAGAGTTTGTGTGTTTATCAAAACTTTGATTGTCTGCTTTTTGGAGGGTTAAATCAATTTTACCGTCCTCTCGAACACGCTTAATATAACCAGTAACCTTTTTTCCAATTTTGATATCTTGGAAGATATCATTATAGAAAACGAGTCCCCAATGTTGATCTTCTATAATGGCTTTGTAACCAAGATCAGATTTACCAGCAATAAGTAACTTAACCTCTTGTCCTTCTTCGTAATCTGGCTCGATTTGATCCAAGAACTTATCTATCTTCATCGATGCGACAATTCGCTCATCAATGTGATTAATGTAAGTATAAACAACGTAAGAACGTCCTTCCTCAACGCGCTTATTTTGCTCTGCAAACGGAAGTAATAAATCTTTGTCTAATCCCCAATCTAGAAATGCACCGACCTTATTCGTTGCAATTGCTTTTAGATAAGAAAATTGACCAACTTGTGAACGAGGTCTTTGTGTTGTTGCTATCAACAAATCTTTTGAATCAAGATATAAGAAAACCTTTAGCTCGTTTCCAACATCAGTGTCTTCAGGAACATATTTTTTTGGGAGTAAAACTTGACCAAAATCGCCAGCGTTTAAGTAAGCACCGAAATCGACCAGTTTAACGACTTCCAATGTGGAATATTTACCAAGCTCTATCATCATTTTCTCAATTCTATTTTAGAACTGCAGGATTATAAGTGTTTTTTGAGATAAATTCATTTTATAATCGCTTTGTTTAAGCATATTTACATGCTTTATTGAGCGTTATTCAATCACCAGTCATACATTTTTTTCATTAGCGTTTGTAATCATTATTCTTTAGTTGCAAACCTTTGATCTTCGGTGTCTAATTGCGCATTTTCTCATACTATTTAGATGGTGTGGCTGAAACTCATGGTGCTGTTTGTATTTCAAGCGGTTGTAAGTAATAAATAGTTGGACTCATACAATATGAACAATTGGTCTATTGATGATGCAAGAGATGGCTACAATGTTGCACATTGGAGTCAGGGTTTCTATGGTGTTGATGATCAAGGTGAAGTTAATGTCGCACCTGATCCGACACGACCTGATTATACAATTGGACTGAACAAACTGGCCCAAGATATGGTTGCTGCTGGCATTTCGTTGCCCGTACTCATTCGTTTCCCACAAATTTTACATCATCGAGTTCATAGCTTGTGTAGCGCATTTAATAACGCTATTAGCAAATACGAGTATGAAAATGATTATTTATTGGTTTATCCAATTAAGGTTAATCAACAAAAGACGGTTGTTGAAGAAATTCTTGCTAGTCAGCAAAAAAAAGAAGTACCTCAACTTGGATTAGAAGCAGGCAGCAAACCTGAACTAATGGCTGTACTCGCCATGGCGCAAAAGGCCAGTTCTGTTATTGTTTGTAATGGATACAAAGATAATGAATATATTCGTTTAGCACTCATTGGTGAGAAACTCGGACATAAAGTTTATATCGTTTTAGAAAAAATGTCTGAACTCGAAATGGTGTTAAAGGAAGCTAAAGACCTAGGCGTCGCACCTAGACTAGGTTTAAGAGCTCGACTAGCGTTTCAAGGTAAAGGCAAATGGCAAGCAAGTGGCGGTGAAAAGTCTAAGTTCGGCTTGTCTGCCGCTCAAGTACTCACTGTTATTGATCAACTCAATCAAGCAGATATGCTTGATTGTTTACAGCTTTTACATTTTCATCTTGGTTCTCAAATAGCGAATATCCGTGATATTCGTCAAGGTGTAAGTGAAGCAGCTCGATTTTATTGTGAGCTTCGTAAGCTCGGAGCTCAAATTGATTGCTTTGATGTTGGCGGTGGCTTAGCTGTCGATTACGACGGTACAAGAAGCCAAAGTAATAATTCTATGAATTATGGTCTAACAGAGTATGCCAATAATATAGTTCATGTATTGATGGATATTTGTAATGAATATGACCAGCCAATGCCGAGAATTATCTCTGAATCTGGCCGCCACCTCACAGCGCATCATGCCGTTTTAATTACTGATGTTATTGGTACTGAGGCATATCAAGCCGAAAACATTCAACCTCCAGAAGAAAATGCACCAGTATTACTACAAAACATGTGGCAATCTTGGGAAGAGTTGAAAGGTCGAGCTAATCAACGTGCGATGATTGAAATCTATCATGACACTCAAAGTGATCTTGCTGAAGCTCATTCATTATTTGCATTAGGTCAATTATCTTTAACTGAAAGAGCGTGGGCTGAGCAAACCAATTTACGTATCTGTCATGATATTCAAGGGCTGTTAAACAGCAAAAATCGATATCACCGCCCAATTATTGATGAGTTGAATGAAAAGCTTGCTGACAAATTCTTTGTTAACTTCTCATTATTTCAGTCTTTGCCAGATGCTTGGGGTATCGATCAAGTATTTCCTGTGTTACCACTGTCTGGACTCGATAAGCCAGCAAAACGCCGTGCAGTAATGCTTGATATTACTTGTGATTCTGATGGTATTGTTGATCAATATGTTGACGGGCAAGGTATTGAAACAACACTGCCAGTTCCAGCTTGGAATGCTGATAGCCCTTATTTGATTGGCTTCTTCTTGGTGGGGGCTTATCAAGAAATTCTTGGTGATATTCATAATCTATTTGGTGATAGTCATTCAGCGGTTGTTCGTGTTGATGACGATGGTAATAGCTTCATTGAATCAGTCTTACCCGGCGATACAGTTGCTGACGTTCTCAGGTACGTTAATCTTGATGCTTTAGGTTTTATGCAGACTTATGAAGATCTCGTTAATAAGCATATCTCAGAAAGTGAACGCGAAAGTATTCTAGGAGAGCTAGAAGCTGGTCTTCAAGGTTATACATATTTGGAAGATTTTAGATAAAAGGTGAACCCCCTTTTTTGAAAAGGCTCAGCGCTAAATGTTTTTTGAAGGAACAGAAAAAAAATTAAAACTTACAGTATCTGAGCCTAATGTGTCTTTAAGAGCACTAGGGTTTGATTTTTGGCAGCTTGTCGTTAATCGAGCTAACGCAGAAATCATATCTGTGATAAGTAATGATCACTGTGATGCATATATATTAAGTGAATCGAGTTTGTTCGTCTGGGATAAAGAAGTCCTGATGATTACATGTGGCCGTACTATTTTAATTAATTCTATTCAAGTGCTTATCGATGAGCTCGGTGTAAAAGTATTTGATTCTTTGATTTACCAAAGGAAGAATGAAGTTAGCCCCGAGCTGCAAAAAACGACATTCCAGCAAGATATTGAAGTATTACAAAAACAATTAAGTGGATCTTTTTATCGTATTCAAACAGTAGATTCTCATTGTCACCATTTATTCGTACATAACCCAAATAAACAATTTCAATGTTTCGAATTATTGATGTATGACATTGATACAAAGGCTATTTGTAATTTGACTGAAACTAATGTTGATAAAAGGTTCATCAGAGCGCTACTTGAAATTGATGTGTTATTTAAAGACTACCTTATCGATGACTATTTATTTTCACCTTTTGGTTACTCTATAAATGGGATAAAAGAGGACGAATATTTTACTATTCATGTCACACCTCAAGTACCTAATTCATTCGTAACCTTTGAGACAAACTTGTCTGACACAGAAAGATATCAGCAGATCGTTCAGAAGCTATTAGTAAATCTAAATCCAAAATTTTGGGATAGTATATTTATTAATACCAACTTACCTCACACTTATTTTAACCTTGATAAACATACCATTGCAGAAATAACTTCTGAGAATGGAATTAATGTAAAATATCTCCATTATCAAGCAACAGAAAAATAGAATTTCTTTTATTTACACAAGTAAAGAGATTTAGGAGCAGCAATGACAACCTTAGCAGATAAACCAGATTATTCGTTGTACTCAAATGCATTCGGTTATTTGCGTCAACCTCTTGATTTCAAACCACTAGAAAGTGATGCAGATATTGTGGTATTAGGCTTACCATTTGATATGGCTACGACAGGGCGATCTGGTGGAAGAATGGGCCCAGGCGCAATACGTAATGCATCAACTAATCTAGCTTGGGAAGCAAAACGTTGGCCTTGGCAGTTTAATTTAAGTCGATATATCTCCATCGTTGATGCAGGAGATCTTGTTTTTGATTATGGTGACTCAGAAGACTTTACCCAAAGGGTTGAAGACTTTGCCACGAAAATTGTTGAGTCGAATAAAGCACTATTAAGTTTTGGCGGCGATCACTTTGTTACATTACCGCTTTTAAGAGCGCATTTTAAGAAGCATGGCAAAATGGCACTTATTCATTTTGATGCGCACACTGATACCTATGATCAGGGCAGTAAGTATGATCATGGTACTATGTTCTATCATGCTCCAAATGAGGGCATTATAGACCCAGAGCATTCAGTTCAAATTGGCATTCGAACTGAATACAATTATAAAAACCATAAATTCAAAGTCATTGATGCTGGAACAGCGAATGACTTAACCGTTGAAGATATTGTAAATCAAGTAAAATCACGAGTGGGTGATCTTCCTGTTTATCTTACTTTTGATATAGATTGTATCGATCCTGCTTTTGCTCCTGGTACAGGTACACCAGTGTGTGGCGGTTTAAGCAGTGATAAAGCTCTTAAAATCGTTAGAGGCTTGCAAGGTCTAAACATTGTTGGAATGGACGTGGTCGAAGTTGCTCCTGCCTATGACTCTTCAGAAATAACGGCGTTAGCAGGTGCTACACTTGGTTTAGATATGCTTCATATATGGGCATTAGGTAAAGATTTAATTAAGGAATAAGTAGTATGGATTTATCTGAGGTTCGTCGTGAGTATCTAAAAGGTGGGTTGCGCAGTTCAGACCTACCAAATGAGCCTTTTGCTTTGTTTGAAAAATGGATGACGCAAGCTAAAGACATACAACTGCTTGATCCTACTGCAATGGTTGTAGCAACAGTCGATGATAATGGTCAACCATACCAGCGTATTGTTCTGCTCAAGCGCTTCGATAAAAATGGATTTGTATTTTTTACCAACTTAGAAAGTCGTAAAGCCCAACATTTAGAAGGCAATAACAAGGTTAATTTATTATTTCCTTGGCATAATATTGAACGACAAGTTGCGATAACCGGCCACGCAACAAAGCTTTCCACTGCTGAAGTATTAAAATATTTTGTATCTCGTCCTAAAGAAAGTCAGATTGCAGCATGGGTTTCAAAGCAGTCACATAAGCTAACAGCAAGACAGGCTCTAGAAATAAAATTCAAAGAAATGAAGCAAAAGTTCGCAGACGGAGATGTACCTTTACCTAAATTCTGGGGTGGATATATTGTTAAACCTGAATCAATTGAATTTTGGCAAGGCGGAGAACATCGCTTGCATGACCGATTTATATATACAAAAGACCATGACAATTGGAATATTGATAGGTTAGCACCTTAAGAATCCTATATATAAAAAGTCCTTTGTTTAAAAGGACTTTTCTTTTTTAGAATCAATTATGGTGTAAATGTATTAACAACATCAATCCGCTGTGTGTCCTCTAAATTAATGTGTCCATTATTATTCACATCAACAAAGTCAAAAGCTGGTAAATCGGCTTCAGCAACAAAACCATCCTTAGTAGTTGCATCAGGGTCCTGCTTTAACGATAAGAAGTCGAATTGGTTTCGATCAACGCCTTGTGACGGCGCAGTGTTTTGCATAGCAGTAAATATCGTTTCTATGCGCCCTGGTTGTTGTTTATCCCATAGCGTTAGCATGTCTTTTACTTCTTGACGTTTTAGATTTTCTTGGGAGCCACACAAATTACAAGGGATAATCGGAAATTGCTTTAATGTCGCATACTCAGCGATATCTTTTTCACGGCAGTAAGCTAATGGACGAATCACAACATTTGCACCATCATCTGATAACAGCTTAGGTGGCATCGCTTTCATTTTTCCACCATAAAACATATTCAAAAACATCGTTTCAATAATGTCATCTCTATGATGACCGAGCGCAATCTTTGTTGCACCTATATGCTGCGCAAAACCATATAAAGTCCCTCGACGTAAACGAGAACATAACGAACAAGTCTTTTGACCTTCTGGAATTTTTTCTCTGACGATCGAATAGGTGTCTTTCTCAAGTATATGGTAAGCAATACCTAGAGAGTCGAGGTAATTTGGCAATACATCTTCAGGAAAGCCTGGCTGCTTTTGGTCTAAATTAACGGCGAGTATCTCAAAGCTAATTGGTGCTCTTTGCTGAAGGTTTAAAAGAATGTCCAACATGGCATAACTGTCTTTGCCACCAGAAAGACAACACATAACGCGATCACCGTCTTCGATCATGTTGTAGTCAGCAATTGCAGTACCAACCTCACGACGCAGCCGTTTCTGCAACTTATTCATTCTAGTTTGTTGTTTTTTTGCTTCTATTGTTACTTCTTGTGTGTCTACTGACATAAAAAACGCGCCTTCAGCTAATTTTAGGCGCGTATTATTCCAATAAAGCAACAGCGGGTAAAGAGGTAAACTGGCTTTAACTTTCTAAAGGTGATTTATATCCTTCAGGCTTTAATGTTAATAGGTCACAATTGATATTATCGATGACATGCTCAGCCGTATTGCCAATCAGAGCGGCTGAAATACCTGTTCTACCAACCGTTCCTAGTATCACAAGCTCAGCATCTAACTCTTCAGCTAATTCAGGAATCACATCTTCAGGTAAGCCTTCTCTAGCATGGCAAAATTCGCTTGAAATACTATGACTCGATGCAATTTCTGTTAGTTGCTTTTCATGTTGCGTACGCATCGACTCGTTATACGTAAACGCATCAAAGTCGGGTAGCTCAATTGATATATTTACCGGTGTTCCAGGATAAGCATTTACAAGGTGCAACTCTGAATTGAATTTAGACGCTAAATACTGACCATACAAAATAATTTCATTATTCAAAGATTGATGAGCTTGATCTTCATCACCAGTATTGACTGCACATAACACCTTTCCGCTCACAGGCCATTCGTGTTCTTTTACTAAAAGTACGGGCTGCGGTGCTTTACGAATTAAATGCCAATCTGTAGGCGTGAAAATAACAGATTTTAACTTATCATGCTCGTGAGTACCTTTGATAATGAGGTCACATTCATTTTCAATAGCGTGTTCGATAATGCTTTCAAAAGGGCGGTTATGCCAAACCACACAAGGGGAAATGTCTAACCCTTCTGATTTATATGGTTCGATTAAATCATTAATCCACGCTTTTCTTTGATCGATAACGCCTTGACGCATGGCTTCACGTTCTTCGGATGAGAGAATCGAAGTCATTTCATAAGAAAAGTCAAAAATAGAGAGAAAAACGGTAATTTTTGATGAGTTTTTTTGTGCGAGCTCAATTGATCTTTTTAGTGAGACTTGATGTTCCGCTGTAGGATCTAAAACAACTAATAACTTCTTATATTCCTTCATAAGATACCCTCATTAATAATCTAAGATACTTAAAAAATAACATAGATTAGCTTGCGTTCAAACAAACTAATCATTATGAGGGTAACGAAAACGAATTAAAAAGATGTGTTCTTGTCTTAAATCAAAGATAGGGTAGCTTTATCGACCAATTCTAGCCGTTCCTGCAAGCTCTTTAAGCTCATTGAAGCTCTTGATAGTAATATACTTTCCATTAACTTCGATAAGTTCAGACTTTTGAAAGCGACCTAAAATACGGCTAATAGTTTCAACGGTCAACCCGAGGTAATTACCAATATCTGTACGTGTCATCGTAAGACGGAACTCTTTCTGTGAGAAACCACGATTTCCAAAACGAGTAGCAAGATTACTGATAAACGCAGCTAAACGCTCTTCAGCGCTTTTCTTACTAAGTAATAGAATCATGTCTTGGTCATTCATTATTTCACTGCTCATCAAACGCATGATCTGTTGACGTAGCTTTGGCATTGTAGCGGAAAGGTCATCTAGAGTAGTAAATGGAAGCTCACAAACCATAGATGTCTCTAGAGCCTGAGCAAAACTTTGGTGACTATTTGAACTAATTCCATCAAAACCAACTACATCGCCAGCAAGATGGAAGCCAGTGATTTGCTCTTCACCCTGTTCAGTGATGGTATAACTTTTAATTGTACCTGAGCGGATAGCAAATAAAGATTTTAGTTCATCCCCAGACTTAAATATCAATTCACCTTTTTGAATGGGTTTTTTTCGTTCAATGATATCGTCTAATTGGTCAAGCTCATTACTATTTAAAGCAACAGGGATGCACAGTGTACTCATGCTGCAATCATGACAATGAATCGTACAGCCAGAACTGCTTTTTTTTGGTTTTTTTATATCAAGAGGCATTTCATTCTCACAATCTAAAAACTAATTTTAGGTACAGTGTCAAAATGAGCATATGATGCCTGCAAGCGCCGAGATCATCAAGTGTTTATAACAATTATCTAACGCTTATATTTGATTATATGCAACATATAAAGTTTGAATTCCAAACAAAATGATGAAGATACCGCTGATCACACGGACTGATTTTTTTTGTATCCAAGTTGCTAAGGTTTTTGCCGCCATTCCTGTAGATAGCATTGCAGGAAAGGTTCCTAATCCAAAGCAAAACATGATTAAAGCGCCCGATACAGCTGATCCTGATGCTACAGACCAGGTTAGTGTGGAGTAAACCAATCCACAAGGTAACCAACCCCATATCATGCCTGCAATGACCGCTTTTTTAGGTGTTTGTATTGGTAAAAACTTTGATGCTGTTGGGCCTATTTTTGACCACAAGTATTTACCAATAAATTCTATTCTCGTTAAACCAAACCATAACTGCGCAATATATAATCCAGTAACGATCATCATGATACCAGCGAAAACTCGCAACCAGACCAAATAATCATCAACATTAAAAAGGTGAGAGAGCGTCGCAGCTGAACCGCCCAATAGGGCACCTGCAATTGAGTAACTGACAATACGGCCAAAATTGTAGGAAAATTGCAATTTAAGCTGTTTGAGAAGTAGGTTTTCACCAATCTTTATCGCAGACTGTTGTGAAGCAAATGATGCGACTAAACCACCACACATGCCAACACAATGGCCAGCGCCCATCAAACCAACAATGAACGCTCCAAGTAATCCATAATCAGTCATCTAGTTTTTCTTTTTGATGTTGCGAATGTGAAGGCGCTTCTTCAGCATCATCTTCAAATAAAATGGATGATCCCTGACGGTTCAAGTCATCGAACTGTTCTGACTTTACAGCCCAGAAAAATACAGCAACAGCAATGGCTACAAAGAGCATAGCAATAGGAATTAATACATAAATTATGCTCATGAAGGATCCTTTAATAATCTTAAGCTATTTGAAACTACAATTAACGAGCTTGCTGACATACCAATAGCTGCGATATAGGGTGCAATATTACCAGACATAGCAAGTGGCAGGACAATAATGTTGTAACCGAGCGCCCACATCAGGTTTTGTTTAATAATACTGGTTGTCTTCTTTGCAATAGAAATAGCTTGAATGAAACGATTTAATTTATCGCCTAACAGAATGAGGTCGGCACTGTTTTTAGCGATAGCCGTACCACTGCCCATTGCGATACTTAAGTCAGCGCCAGCTAGAACAGGTGCATCATTTATCCCATCACCGAACATGGCAACTTTATGACCTTGCTTTTGAAAATTCTGCACAAGTTCCAGCTTTTGTTGGGGTGACAACCCAGCATGTGACTCGTCAACAGAAACGTCTTCTGCAACTTTTCGAACTTGACCAGAATTATCACCACTTGCGATGCAAGTTCTTAAACCCAGTCTATTTGATTCTATTACTGTATCTGCCGCATCAGAACGCAATTTATCTTGTAACGTAATTTCGGCAATTACCTGTCCATTTTTTGCTAACCAGATATATTGATTGGTATCAGATTTAATCTCTGAATTTGTGAGTATCTCATTGCCGATACAATAGCTGTTGCCTTTAATTAATCCACGAATCCCTTGGCCTACAACATGCTCAATTGAGTCGGCAGTCACAGATGGTACGTTATAAGGTGAAAATACCTGAGCAATAGGATGTAATGACTCTTTTTCAAGCGCTGCGCTAATTGCTAAAACTTCTTCTTCAGTTTCATTACCCAGAGTTTTAACGTTAGCTATTTTTAATTCCCCATAGGTGAGGGTACCTGTTTTATCGAATATTACCGTAGTTAACTGTGGCAATAATTCAAAAACCCCTGATTTTCGAGTAATGATCCCCATCTTGGTAAACGTCGAGATCGCACAGGTTACAGCTGTTGGAGTGGCTAATGCTAATGCACAAGGACAGGTAGCTACGAGTACAGATAATGTTACCCAAAATGCATCGTCTGGTGAAATAAAGAAATGCCAGGCCAAATAAGTGATGAAGCTTAATGACATTACTGCGGTTGAGAAATACCTTGATAGTTTATCAACCAAATATGAAATTGCAGGACGGTTGTTAGAAGCAGCCTCTTGTAGCCTGATGATTTCAGCAACAAATTGATCTTTGCCAATCGCGGTAACTTCAACTTTAAGTGGTTGATCAACATTAATGGTTCCAGCAAAAACTTTATCTCCAGTTTTTTTACTTACCGGTAAGTTTTCACCAGTAAGCATGGATTCATTAATACTCGACAATCCATCAATAACAATACCGTCAGCTGAAACGAGATCACCTGGCTTTACCAAAATTCTATCGCCTAATTTTAATTGTTTGGCAGCGACTTCTTTAATGTTTGCACTATCGATGAGGTGTGCAGTTAACGGTACCAGTTTGTGCAAATTACTTGAGTTAACAGAAGCTTTTTGTTTTGCTTTCTGTTCAAAGTACCGACCAAGTAATAAGAAAAAGGTGAACATAGAAACTGATTCAAAATAAACTTCACCAGTTCCGTTATAAGTGGCCACACAACTCGAGATGAATGCACCACCAATTGCAATAGATACAGGGACATCCATATTAATGTTTTTCGAGAGGAGGGCGCGTATCGCACTAAAATAGAACGGTTGGGCTGAATACAAAGCAACTGGTGCAGCAAAAATCATACTTACCCAGCGAAAGTAGTCTCTAAATTCGCTATCTAAATCAGTGAAGTAACCAGTATAAAGCGCCAATGCAAACATCATTACCTGCATTGTAGAAAAGCCAGCAAGACCTAAGCGTAATAAAAATTGACCACTATTACGTTTAGCTTTAGCTTCTTCTTCATCCGCTTGATAAGGCGCTGCAACGTAGCCAATTGAAGCGATGATGGCCAAGATTTGGCTCAACTTGATTTGACTTGCATCCCAAGCAAGCAAAGCACGCTGGGTAGTTGAGTTGACATTGATAGTAACAATGCCTTGGGCTTGTTTTAACTTGTGCTCTATTAACCAAGCACAAGCTGCACAAGTAATGCCGTCAATGGACAAAGAAACATTTGAAACGTCTGAATCTTTGTAAACAAAGTCCTGTTGTACTTCCTCAAGATCATAAGCACTAAAGCTGTTTAATTGTTCAGGAACAATCTCTGATTGTTTAGCACCAGGTTCCGTTCTAAATTTATAATAATTCTTTAAACCCGCATCCATGATTGCTTGTGAAACCGCTTGGCAACCAGGGCAACACATTTCTTGAGGCTCATCATCGATGACGGTAATAAACTGTGAGCCTGATGGAATAGGCTCACTACAATGAAAACAACGCTCTTTGTTCATAGACGCTTATCCAAAAACTAGATTAATTTAACCAACGCTCTACGCCATCGTCTAATGTGAAACGCTTTTGCAATCTCCATGTATGATCAAAGCTTTCTAGGCGAATTTGCCAATCACCTTGAACTGGTCTTGGAAAGGTGATGCGATAATTTGAATTACCGTCTGCAACAGCGAGTTCTTTGTAATCACGCTCTTGAATGGTTGGGTGATAAAACTCTACATTCAAAGCAGCTTTATAAGGCTCACCACCATGCTGTTTGATTAGAACTTTGTTGCCTTCAACGGTTATTGAAAATTGGAGTCCCATAGCTCGAGCTTTTTGCTCGCGATGCTTGTCCAGATTAATACCTTTGCCTTTTTTGTAATAGTCATCAACAACGAGATTATCTGAGTATTTTATTGCGATGATTAATGTTGCAATACTGGCAGCAACGACAATTAAAGGGAGGATAATAAGGAACCATGGCCAAAATTGTTTATACCATGGCTGAACCTTTTCCATCGTTTTTTGCATGAGAACTTCCTAATTATTTACAACAAACTCTTTATTGAATTCTGAATTTCAAAACTCAGTAAAAAATTTGATTTCGATTCTACAATTTTTAATAACTTGAATCATTAAAAAAAAGGCCTCGATTACCACCGAGACCTTTTTCTAATCAGTCATGATTATTTTTGATGAGACAAGCTGTATACGTAAGCAGTAATTACGTGAACTTTTTCTTCACCAAGAACATCTTTCCATGCTGGCATAGCACCGCTACGACCATGCTTAATGCTGTCGATAATAGATTTACGTGAACCACCATATAACCAAGCTTTGTCCGCTAAGTTTGGTGCACCCAAAAATTTATTACCTGTGCCATCCATGCCGTGACATGCAAAGCAGCCCTTCATAAATGATGCTTTACCTTCAGCTGCAAGTTTTGCGTCAAACTTACGGCCAGATAATTCAAACAAATATTCAGCTAAGCCAGGTAATTCGCTGTCCGCAATTGGTAAACCACCTTTAGGAGGCATCATACCATTACGTCCATTCATGATTGATGTTTTGATAGTAGCTAAATCGCCACCATACAACCAAGAATTATCCGCTAGGTTAGGGAAGCCTTTACTACCACGTGCATCCGAACCATGGCATTGAGCACAGTTTTGAATGAACAAACGCTTACCAACATTTAGAGCATCTTTATCTTTTACTAACTCTTCAAGTGGAGTATTTAAGTATGCAGCGAAGATAGGGCCATATTTTTCATCAGCCTTTTTTACTTCCTGATCATACTGCACATAAAGACCTTTTTCTTCAGCTGCTTTAACCGCCGCTTTAGAATCTTCTTTTGCGCTAACACCCTTCACGTGGCCAATACTTTGGTTTGAACTGCTCCAACCCAATTGGCCTTTGAAGTTACCAAGTCCTGGATAAAGCGCTAAATACGCCAAACCGAACACGATGGTAATGTAAAACATATAACTCCACCATTTTGGTAGTGGGTTATTTAGCTCTTCGATACCGTCGAAAGAGTGGCCCATAGACTCACCTTCTTCGACACCCGTTGTGTTTTTGGAGCACCAACGTAATAGGACAAAACATCCTGCGATTACAAATAATGAAATTACTGTAATCCATATACTCCAGAAGCTACTCATTAACATTATTTTTGCTCTCCTGAGTCCTTATCCTTTTCCTCATCGGAAAAAACAAGGTTAGCTGCTTCATCAAAGTTATCTTTTTGACGAGAGCTATAAGCCCAAGCAAATATACCGACAAAGACGAGCATCACAATGATTGTAAGAATTCCCTGTAATGTGCCGTAATCCATATATTGCCTCCTTATTTGAGGGCATGCCCCAACGACTGTAGATAAGCGATCAGTGCCTGCATTTCAGTTTTACCTTCAACAGCAGCTTTTGCACCAGCAATTTCAGCGTCTGTATATGGAACACCGAAGTTACGGAAAATCTCCATCTTATCAGCCGTTAAATCACTATCAATCTTATTCTCAGCAAGCCAAGGGAATGCTGGCATATTTGATTGTGGTACCACTGCGCGAGGGTCTAACAAATGAACTTCATGCCATTTATCACTGTAACGACCACCTACACGAGCCAGATCAGGACCTGTACGTTTTGAACCCCACTGGAAAGGGTGGTTCCATACAGACTCACCAGCAACAGAGTAGTGACCATAACGTTCTGTTTCAGCACGTAGTGGACGAATCATCTGACTGTGGCAGTTATGACAACCTTCACGGATATAAATATCGCGACCTTCAAGCTGAAGTGCTGTAAAAGGTTTTAATCCTTCTACTGGCTCTGTTGTATCTTTTTGAAAGATTAGCGGGGTGATTTGTACTAAACCACCAAAACTAATTGCAATTACAATAAAGATAGCGAGTAGGCCGACGTTCTTTTCAATAAATTCGTGATTAAATTTCATCGTTTCTACTCCTTATGCTTCAGCTGGTTTAGGCAAAGAGCCTTCAGGTGCTTTAACAGTCTTCATCACGTTGTATGCCATTAAGAACATACCAACTAAGAAGAATACACCACCTAAGAAACGAACAAAATAGAATGGGTACGATGCTTCGATACTCTCAACAAAACTGTATGTTAACGTTCCATCAGAGTTAACTGCACGCCACATTAGACCTTGCATTACACCAGAAATCCACATTGATACGATGTAAAGAACAGTACCAATTGTCGCAAGCCAGAAGTGAGTATTGATCAATTTGATACTGTACATACGGCCTTGATTGAATACCTTAGGAATCATGTGGTACAGAGCACCAATAGAAACCATAGCAACCCAGCCAAGAGCACCAGAATGTACGTGACCAACTGTCCAATCCGTATAGTGAGATAATGCGTTCACAGTCTTAATCGCCATCATCGGACCTTCGAAGGTAGACATACCATAGAAAGAAAGAGAAACAATTAAGAAACGAAGAATAGGATCGGTACGTAGTTTATGCCAAGCACCAGATAACGTCATAATACCATTGATCATGCCACCCCAAGAAGGAGCAAATAAGATCAATGACATCACCATACCTAAAGACTGAGTCCAGTCAGGTAAAGCTGTATAGTGAAGGTGGTGAGGTCCAGCCCAAATATAAAGTGCGATCAATGCCCAAAAGTGAACAATTGATAAACGGTATGAATAGACAGGACGACCGGCTTGTTTAGGTACGAAGTAATACATCATACCTAGGAAACCTGCTGTTAATAGGAAACCTACTGCATTGTGTCCATACCACCACTGAACCATTGCGTCTACAGCACCGCCGTATAAAGAGTATGACTTAAGCATACTTACAGGCACGGCCATAGAATTCACAATGTGCAAAACGGCAACGGCAATAATGAAAGCACCAAAGAACCAGTTCGCTACATAAATGTGAGAGGTGGTTCGTTTTACAATGGTACCAAAGAATACTACCGCATATGCCACCCACACTATGGTGATTGCGATATCAATTGGCCATTCTAATTCTGCATACTCTTTACCACTAGTAAAACCTAGGGGCAGGGTAATTGCCGCAGAAAGAATAATTGCTTGCCAACCCCAGAATGTAAACGCAGCCAGTTTAGGTGCGAACAAACGAGTTTGACAGGTACGTTGAACTACATAATACGATGTAGCAAATAGAGCTGAAGCACCAAACGCGAAAATAACTGCATTGGTATGTAAAGGCCGTAAACGGCTAAACGTTAACCAAGGAGTTTCGAAGTTTAGTGCCGGCCAGATTAACTGAGCCGCAATTAAAACACCTACTGCCATACCAACTATTCCCCACAACACAGTTGTAAGGGCAAATTGGCGGACTACGGTGTAATTGTAATCAGCGCCTTGAGGCTGGGAATGGTTCATCATAATGCTTCCACTGCTTATTACTTTTACTTATAGTTTTAGTAAAGCCACGCTTTACCTGTTAAATGACACTTGTGATTACTTTTTGTTAAAAATTAATCAGTAAGTGCCGCTGCGAAGCTTGCACAACATTTAATACATCAGCAAACGAATATATTTTACTTTAGACACTATTAAAAAGATACTAGGTAGGGCAGAGTTAAATTGATCTGGATCATATTAGAGCGCAGAATGTGACCCATTATAAAAAAAGGTAAGTTACTGTGTGTTACGCATCTACTTTTCGAAAAATATCTATAATTATCACAGTGTTATTAGTCTGTTCTTGTGGTGACTCAAAACAAAAAAATGCTAATCTTGACCAAATTGATAGGTCTTTATGTAATTTTTTAGTCAGTTCATGCTTAAAAGAAGCTAATGGGGCAGAAATAGCATTATTTATCACCCCAAACACGGTACCAAGCGAACAAGATTTATCCATAAATCTTAAATCAAACAAAAGTATCACAATAAAATCTGCTCGAATTGAGGGGAGGGATATGTTCATGGGCATTATTCCTGTCACAACCAACAGTCTGAATGATAAAGATTTTTCATCAAAAGCTATTCTAGGTAGCTGCGCTAGTGGTTATATGGTTTGGCGATTATTTGTTACTTATGAGTTAAATGGTCAGACATCTACAGTGTTTTATGATTTTCTTGCTGATAATGGCTAAATAATACAATTATCTTTGTGTAAATGGTCGATTTTACATCAGTTAAAATAATTGTGTAATTGATCACATGATTTGTGTAAATGACATTAATTGATAACAATGAATGTTTGTACAATATACCTTATAAGTATAGATTTACTTTTTCTTAGATTAATGCCGATAAATACCATTATCGGCATCTGCATTAAATTGGCTTTCTCAAATGAATATTTTGCAACTTCCTCCTGTTTTACCGCTGTTTGATAAACCTGAGTTTTTATTAGAAGGTAATAGTTACAACAACCAATACATTACCCAAATCAGCCTTGATAAAGTTACGGATGCTGGTTTAGTGTTAGAGCACGCTTCAGATTGGTTATATGAACATAAAGATCAAGAAAATAACTATAAAGCCTATCGTAGTGAGCTTACTACGTTTTTGCATTGGTGTTTTGATGTAGCAGCTATGTCTCCTGCAGATTTGAAACGCAAAGATATGTCCCGTTATGTCGAGTATTGCAAGCAGCCACCGGTAGATTTAATTGGTAATTACAATGTTGCTCAGTTCAAAGGTTCTGAATCAGGTCGAACACCTAATGCGAATTGGAGACCATTCATCGCTAAACTGGTCAATGGCACTCAACAGGCTTATAGACTCAGTGAGAACGCATTAAAAACCAAGATTGCTATTTTGTCTTCTTTCTATACTTACTTACTCAGCGAGGAGTTTTGTGAACGCAATACTGCGCAAGTTTGGCTGAAGCACAGTCGCTTTGCTAATAAACAAACATTTCGAAACGATACTGCGAATGAAATACTACCAATATTTACTGAATTACAGTGGTCCTACGTAAATTCTACGGTAAACAGCCTTGCTAAAAAGGATTCAGCGACGTACGCACGCCATAAATTTCTCATTAATTTGATTTATTCCTGCTATTTACGAATTTCAGAAGTATCTGCCAGACCTGGATATTCACCAGTAATGAGTCAGTTTAAGCAGAATCGTCAAACAGGCATTTGGCTGTTTCATATACCAAACAGTAAAGGTGGTAAATCAAGAACTGTCACGGTATCTAAAAATCTTTTACAAGCTTTCAAAGAGTATCGTGGTCATTTAGGATTATCACAATTACCCAGTTCTGATGAATTAGATCCTCTATTCATAAGACATAAAGCGGCAGGCCGTGGACGGGATGTAGGTGTTTTAAATGCAAACTTGGGTATTCGTCAGATCCGCGATGACATTCAATTTATTATTCAACAAGCAGCTGAAGAAATGAAAAAAGATGGCTTTGAATCAGATGGAAATGATATTTCTAAACTAACAGCACACAATATTCGCCACACAGGCATTAGCCATGACATTAATATACATATGCGGCCGTTATCACATGTTCAAAAAGATGCGGGTCATGAAAGTATAGATACAACATCCTTATATCTACATACCACTGACGTAGAAAGGTACCAATCAGCACAAAATAAACCGCTCGATCATCTCAGTATTAATTCTTAATTCTTAATTCTAAAAAGTGTGGTATTGGCCGTGAGAATGGTTCAATTTGCGAAAGTTTCATTTAGGCACTGAACCAGAACAATACTTGATTCGGGTATATAGTGCTGAGAAGAAAATCACGATCCATCAAATGCGATAAATTCGAGCTATGTTTTGTGAAGCGTTCGAGTTTATCATTATAATCAGCTCCACACCCTATTTAACATAATATACATTGTGCGCAATTATGTGTATGCACTTATTGAGTGATTAATGTTTACCGTTTCATAAGCTCCTCACATCAACACCTTATGATTGGAATGTGCTTCTAATTTGTCGTGTACTGTGGCGATAACATTTCTCTGCGCATTGCCCATCGCTGATTCTGGCCTTGTGCTGTTAAGTAAATAGTATCTGGGCCAAAACGGTCATTGAGATCATCGTATACTTTCATTAACTCTGGATTATTTTGACTCTGATTAAATAAATCGTATTGTTCGTGGCTCAAATCAGATAAATCCAACATACCCACTCCAATTTTGTAATAGCGAACGCCTGTGCGGAACAACTTGTCGAGCGATCGTGTCGTAGCTTTCGTTAGTTCGGTTGAACAATTTGTTGGCCTAGCAAACTTCATTATTGTTTTGAATTGTTGCGGTCTATCGTCATGCGTTGAATTCCCAGCAAATACGAGTAAGCTCTGGCAGCCACTATTCTGACTTCGAGCTTTACGAGCAGCTATATTGGCGTGCTTAGCTAAAGCTTGTTGTAGCTCATCACGACTGGTAATTCTGCGACCTAAACTTCGGGTACTGAATATTTGCTTCTTATCTGCCTGAACCTGATCCCACGTTTTGCAAATTTGTCCATTTAGCTCTCTAACAGTTCTTTCTATTTCAATGTTGAAGTTTTTTCTTGCGCATTTGGGAGGCATTGTTGCTAACTGATAAGCCGTTTTAATATCCATCGACTCAAGGCGCTGGCTTATTTTTTTGCCAATACCACACACATCATTAACAGCAGTCGTTTTCAGTATGTTGAGCCTATCTATTTCATTATCGATCATGCATACACCGTTATAATGCCGATGACACTTTGCCGTGTGATTAGCGAGCTTTGCCAACGTTAGCGTTGTACCTATGCCAACACAAATAGGCAAACGACATTCTTTCCATACTGTTTTTCGGATTAAGTCCCCATAAGCATAAAAGTCACGAATTGCTGGGAAGCAACGGTGAAGGTCTAAAAAGGTTTCATCGATAGAATAGATATGCTGAGCTGGAGCGAACTGCCCTACTGTTTGCATGAACTTAGATGACAAGTCACTGTACAGTTCATAATTAGACGAAAAGACATGTAGACCTAATTGCTCACATTGTTTCTTTACTTGAAAATAAGGGCTAAATTTCTTTATACCAAGCTCTTTTGCTTTACGGTTTGCGGCAACAATACAGCCATCATTATTACTTAGCACAATGATCCCATCTTTTCGAATGTCAGGTCTAAACACCGCATGGGCACTGGCGTAGAAGCTATTGATGTCACATAACGCATACATAAGTTAGCTCAATAATACTGATGCAGGACGAAAACAACGAATCGACTTCACTACAACGCCTTCAAATGAAAAATCATCGAAGCTTGTAATCGTGACAGCTTGATAATATCCGTTAGCTGAAAGTAACTTTTGGTTCTCCTTATCGAAAACTTTACAAATAAACTCACCATTCAAATTAGCGACGATGACATCTAAATGCTGCGACTGTACATGCCTGTCTACGATTAAGATATCGTTATCAAAAATACACACATCTCGCATGCTATTGCCTGACGCTCGACCAATAAATGTCGCATTAGGATGCTCAATTAAAAGCTCATCGAGACTGAGTGGTAGCTGTGAATATTCAGCTGCAGGTGATTCGAAACCCGTGATTCCAGCCTGTGCTGCTATAGGAATAATCTTCATAAATTCCGCAATACTGTTCATTTATACAGTATAATAGCAAAATGAAACAAAATTGGTAAATATTCTCGAAAAAAGCGCATTTATTGAACAAATAGGACTGTTGTGAATGATAGAAAGAGGAAAAGCAGCCCCAACACAGTAACGTTTTGTGCAGAAATAACGAATTGTAAGTGCTACTTAGAAGATAATTAGCTCGAAGCCGCAACTGCACCCGCTGCAGCGACACTCGCAGCAATGGCTTGCTGAGCTGCAACCTGGCTCGCTACGTTCGATGAGCTTTGGTTTTTGGTTGCAATAATGCAAGCACTATAACCCATTCCTTTTAATGAATTCGTCCACACGATTCTTCCATCAATTGCTTCTAAGCAAAATAAGTGGCCCCCTGAATAGGCATAAATTCGCTTTTCTTCATAATGAACGTTAGTTTTACCGGGTGTTCAGTCTAATTAATGTCTAAATTATTTGTTTCAGGCTTGTTGGTAAACTCGTTACAAATTATGTGTAACAGGAAAACCGTATCGATCTAACTTTGACCAAAATTCTTCCCAATATCC